>CAIPNE010000457.1 GCA_903866355.1 uncultured Gammaproteobacteria bacterium | reverse complement strand
TAGTGACAAAACGCTCAGACCAAAACCGCCAAGGGTCGGTTCGTTGCTTTGGGGTGAAAATCAAATCACGCCGCACGCCCAGCCCAGCCCAGCCCCTAGATACGGTACGAGACGCGCGTGGTAGCTTGGGCTGAGTTGTGTTCGCCAAAGTGAGAAATTAAAACATGAGTATTGCCGTCCACCAGCACCGTGCGCTTTCCGTGAGCGCTGCCAGCGGCCTCGTGATCGAAGGCGATGCGCTGTATGTGATTGCCGACGATGGTCTGCATTTACACGCTTATTCCTTGCACGATGCGGCTTACGAAAAACGCCTCCGTTTGTGCGAAGGCGAATTGCCCGCCAACCAGAAAGCGCGCAAAAAACTAAAACCAGATTTTGAAGCGCTGGTGCGGGTGCCGGCCCAACCGGACTTGCCGCATGGCGGTCTGCTTGCACTGGGATCGGGCTCTAAAGCGAATCGACGCCAGGGCGTATTGGTGCCGTTCCACGCCGATGGCACGCTCAACGAACACACGCGCAAGCTCGACCTCACGGCGCTCTACGACCCCTTGCCGTTTTGCGACACCAACATCGAAGGTGCCTTCATCCTCGACGACCAACTCGTGCTCATGCAGCGCGGCAACAACACCTATCCCCAAAGTGCGCTGGTGTATTTTCCGCTGCGGGCCGCGTTGCAAGGCCATGCTGCCGCCACGGTAGTGTCTTACACCCTGCACAGCATTAGCGGTATTCCACTGGGTTTCAGCGATGGCACCGTACTCGCCAACGGCCAGATTCTTTTCAGCGCAGTCGCCGAAAACACCGATAACAGCGTGAATGATGGGGTGTGTGCTGGCGCCGCACTGGGCATCATCAACACACAGGGCGAACTGGCGCAGTGGGCATTATTGGCGCAGCCCCACAAAATTGAGGGCATTGCGTTCACCGCGGGCGATGCACCCAAGCTGTTTGCCGTCACCGACGCGGATGATCCGCAGATACCAGCGGGTTTGTTTGAAGTGCACCTACCGGCGGGGTGGCTGGCGTAAGCCGGCTGAGACCTAGTGCCAGTTAGCTTGCTGAACAACCACTGCGCCACCGAGGGTCCCCGCTGGGCAGATAATTTCCGCCGCTGTTATCGCGATTGGCGCGACGGCAACGCTGGCCCTGCAGCGGTGCAGGCCAGCCCGTCTGGTGGGTTGATTTTTGTTATCCCGGCTATACTCGGGGCGCTCGTTATCCACCATTGAGGGCCAGCTGTGACCACCCTTCCTGTTGAACTCATTGCGCCATTGTTCAATCCGGCGAGCTTTGCGCAAGCCGGTCTCATTGACGGAATTCTGCAAGAAGTGCGGGCGCGCTACCCGCTGGCACGCGCCGAAGTGCCCGGGTTCGATGCCCACTGGATCGTGAGTCGTCATGCAGACGTACTGGAAGTCAGCAAGAAAAACGACCTTTTTCACAACGCCGATCGCTCCGCGACGCTCATCACGCGCGACGGCCAAAAGCTGGTGGAGCAGTTCACAGGGGGCGCGGCCAATCTATTCCGATCGCTCGTGCAGCTCGATCCCCCCGAGCACGGACCCTACCGGCAGGTCACTACCAAGGCCTTTTCTCCGCAAAACATTGCGCACCTGCGCGACCACATCGCCACCGTCGTCGCCGAACGGGTGGCGGGCTTGCGCGAGCTGGGCGAAGAATTTGACTTCGCCCACGAACTGGCGATGCCCTATCCGCTCGGCGTGGTGCTTGATCTCGTGGGTGTGCCGCGGGCGGACCATCCGCAGATGCTGCGACTCACGCAGTGGCTCTTTAGCTGGGCCGATCCGGACCTCCGCCGTCCGGGCACTGACCCGCTAGATCCCACTCACCAAACGCGCACGTGGAAAATCGTGTTCGATGAATTTAACGACTACTACTCTTTGCTGATGGCGGATCGGCGGGCGAATCCGCGCGACGATCTAGCGACGCTGATTGCCAATGCCGAGGTTGACGGCATGCCGATGGAACACAATGCCGCCATTTCGTATTACGCAATCCTGTCAACGGCAGGACACGACACCACTTCGCATACCACCGCGACGGCAATGAGCCTATTGGCAGGCAATCCGGGGCTACTTGCCCAACTCAAAGAAAACCCCGGGCTCATTGCGGCTTTCGTGGAGGAGGCTATTCGGTGGACCAGCCCGGTGAAGCAGTTCATCCGGCACGCCACCGCCGACTGCACGCTGGCCGGTCAACAGATTACCCAGGGCGATCGGCTTTATTTGTCCTATCCGTCCGCCAACCGCGACGAGACCGTGTTTGGGTCGCCTTTCGAATTCCGCCTCGACCGCCAGCCCAACCGCCATGTGGGCTTCGGGCACGGCGGGCATGTGTGCCTTGGTCAGCATCTGGCGCGCCTCGAAATGAAGCTCCTGTGGGAAGCGTTGATCCCCGAGATCCACTCGGTGGAACTGGCCGGCGAAGTTCAACTCATCCACTCAGAATTTGTCTCCGGCCCGAAATCTGTACCCATACGGCTGCGTTATCGCCACTAGCCGGGGCCCGGCCACGCGACGTTCGCCGGCCGGAACCGGTGGCCGGCACAGGCCAAGTGCGGGTGTTTATGGCCGCCCTAACGCTAGGCGGGCCTCTGTCAGACCCCCACCGCGGGGGCTATTGGGCCAAACCAGCGGGACTGCTTGGGTGCTGTGCTCAGAATCGGGCGTTTACGGTAGGACGGCGGGTCACATTCCGGATCATCCGTGGGCGCGGGGCCCGCTTATTGGCTGCTAAAGGCCAAAAATACCGCTTCAATCTTGACAAAAAAGCATGCCGGAATTTTAATATTGATTCCGAATTTTT
>CAIPNE010000456.1 GCA_903866355.1 uncultured Gammaproteobacteria bacterium | reverse complement strand
TGTAGGCAATGCCGAATATCCAAGTAGACACCTTGGAATGACCGGCGAAGGCTATCCCGCCTGTCCACACCGCATACATGGCGTCGTTAACCACTTCTTCGGCAAGATCTGGCAAGCGCACCATGCGCGTGATGAAGGGAATTAAACGGGAGTAGTAAAGCCGATAGAGTGCGTCGAACGCCTCGCGGTCACCGCGCGCAATAGCTTCTATGAGGGCTAAATCACGCACTTCCGTGACGCCCAGAGGGGCGTCGAGCGGCGCACTAACGATCGGTAGTTCGAGCATGCTGAGGCTCCGACTCCCGCCCTCATGGCGAGGTCTCAGGGTATGAGTTCCGCCGACACCTCGAATAGTTCAATGGCCAAGGCGGCACGGCGTCGTCTTAGCGCAAGCCCAAGACATCCTGCATATCGTACAAACCCGCACCCCGCCCGGTGAGCCAGCGCGCGGCGCGCAGCGCGCCACCGGCAAAAGTAGCCCGGTTGGCCGCGCGGTGAGTAATTTCCACTTGTTCACCCGCGCCGACAAACATCACCGTGTGGTCACCCACTATTTCGCCGGCCCGGACCGTGGAAAAACCAATCGTTTGTCGGTCACGTGGACCGCTAATGCCCTGCCGCCCGTAGACCGCGCAGTTCGCCAAATCCCGTCCGAGCGCTGCGGCGACAATTTCGCCCATCCGCACCGCCGTCCCAGAAGGCGCGTCAAGCTTGTGTCGATGATGGGCTTCGATAATTTCGATATCGACCTCATCGCCCAGCACCGTGGCAGCGAGTTCTAGCAATTTAAAGCAAAGGTTGACCCCCACGCTCATATTGGGGGCGAAAACAACGCCAATTTGCTCGGCGGCGGCTTCGATAAGAGCCCGCTGCGGGCCGAAACCTGTCGTGCCGATCACGATGCGCCGGTCAGCCCGCACGCACTGCGCCAAATGGGCCAGCGTGGCCGCCGGGGTAGTGAAATCGATGAGCACATCAAACTCGTGGGCGTCCAACGCGGCATCCGATTCCACCGCCACCCCCACGGCGCCCAACCCGGCTAATAGGCCGGCATCCTGCCCGATGAAAGGCGAATCTGCCGCCTCAAAGCCAGCAACAAAAACCACCCCAGAATCAGCGCTGGCCAGTTCTACCAGCGTTCGGCCCATGCGGCCGGCAACCCCAGCGATGGCGATTCGCGCCTGACGCGGCACTGCACTCATGGGAATTTCATGTCTTCAAAAAATTTCTTAACCCCGGTGAGCCAGGTGCTGGCGCGAGGACTGTGGCGGTCCGCTTGGCCATCCAAAGAATCGCCAAAACTGCGGAGCAAATCTTTCTGTGGCCGCGTGAGGTTAACGGGTGTCTCGAGCGTGACACGACAGATTAAATCGCCCACCGGGCCGCCCCGCACCGAGCGCACGCCTTTACCACGTAGCCGGAACATTTTGCCGCTTTGAGTTTCAGGCGGGATTTTAAGGACTACCCGCCCGTCGAGGGTTGGCACTTCCAGTTCACCACCGAGGGCGGCGGTGACAAAATCAATCGGCACCTCGGATTTGAGATCACTGCCTTCACGGTCAAAAATAGCGTGCTCGCGCACCATCACATTGACATAGAGATCCCCGCCCGGCCCACCGCTCTGGCCAGGTTCCCCCTCGCCCGACAAGCGAATACGGTCACCGTTATCAACGCCCGCAGGCACTTTTACCGCGATAGTCTTGTGGCCGCGGGCCTTACCCACACCGCCGCAGGCGCCACAAGGATCGCGCACTACCTTACCCCGTCCCCGACAGGTAGGGCAGGCTTGCTGGACCGAAAAAAAGCCTTGCTGCATCCGTACCTGACCCAGCCCATTACAGGTGGTGCAAGTTTCGGGGGCGGATTTGGTGCGACTGCCGTTGCCCTCGCAGGTCTCGCAAGCCACCAGCGTGGGAATGCGAATTTTAACTTCGGCACCACGCACTGCTTCTTCCAGAGACATTTCCAAGTCGTAGCGCAGATCGGCCCCGCGATAGGCCCGTCCACCGCTACGCCCACCGCCATTGCCGAAAATATCGCCAAACACGGAATCGAAAATATCGCCAAAACCGGCACCGCCCTGAGCGCCACCGCCAGAAGGATCGAGGCCTGCATGACCCAGTTGGTCGTAAGTGGCGCGCTTGCGCTGATCGCTCAGCACTTCAAACGCCTCTTTGACTTCTTTGAACCGCTCTTCGGAGCTGGCATCCCCATCATTACGGTCGGGGTGATACTTCATGGCCAGCCGCCGATAGGCTTTTTTCAGATCGGTGTCGGCGGCATCGCGGCCCACGCCTAGCACTTCGTAGTAGTCTCGCTTCGCCATAGAACTTTCTTTACTCAAAAAAACCAACGGGTCCGCACAGACTTTAGGCCTGTACGGACCGTACTAAAGACACTAGGGACCTATCAGGTCTTATTTTTTGTCGTCGACTTCCTCGAAATCGGCGTCGACCACGTTGTCGTCAGCGTTTGCGTCCGCCCGGCCCGGGTCACCACCTGGTGCACCGCCCGCGCCAGCGTCCGCTTGGTTCGCACGCTGCGCGACTTTACCCGAAACCTCGGCCAGCTTCTGCGCCCGCGTTTCAATCGCCTCTTTGTCATCCCCAGACAGCACGCTTTTGAGGTCGTCAATCGCCAGTTCGATATCCCGGCGCTCGCTCGCGTCCACCTTCTCGCCCAGCTCTTCTAACGACTTGCGGGTAGCGTGCAATAGCCCATCGGCTTGGTTACGCACCGACACCAACTCGTGGAATTTGCGGTCCTCGTCAGCGTGGATCTCGGCGTCGCGCACCATGCGCTGAATCTCCTCATCCGACAGGCCGCTGGAGGCTTTGATGATGATCGACTGCTGCTTGCCGGTAGCCTTGTCCTTCGCCGAAACGTTCAAAATGCCGTTCGCATCGATGTCAAAGGTGACTTCCACTTGCGGCACACCCCGTGGTGCGGGCGGGATGTCGGCCAAGTCAAAACGTCCCAACGATTTATTGGTCGCCGCCTGCTCGCGTTCACCCTGCAACACGTGCACCGTGACCGCCGTCTGGCCATCATCAGCGGTCGAGAACACCTGCTGCGCCTTGGTCGGAATGGTGGTGTTTTTCTCGATGAGTTTGGTCATCACGCCACCCAGCGTTTCGATGCCTAGCGACAACGGCGTCACGTCGAGCAGCAGCACGTCTTTCACGTCGCCACCCAAGACCCCCGCTTGGATCGCCGCGCCCACCGCTACCGCCTCGTCTGGATTGACGTCCTTACGTGGCTCACGGCCAAAAATGGCTTTCACCACTTCCTGCACCTTGGGCATGCGGGACTGACCACCCACCAGAATGACATCGTTGATATCGCTGGCCTTCAGCCCGGCATCCTTCAGGGCGATGCGGCAGGGTTCGATGGTGCGGGTGACCAATTCTTCCACCAGCGATTCCAGCTTGGCGCGGGTAATTTTGACATTCAGATGCTTAGGACCCGTGGCGTCTGCCGTGATGTAGGGCAGGTTGACGTCGGTCTGTTGGCTAGAGGAAAGCTCAATTTTGGCCTTTTCTGCCGCTTCTTTTAACCGTTGCAGGGCCAACGGATCGTTGTGCAGATCGATGCCCTGCTCTTTCTTGAACTCGCCTGCCAAGAACTCGATCAGGCGCATGTCGAAGTCTTCACCCCCAAGGAAGGTGTCACCGTTGGTCGAGAGCACCTCGAACTGGTGTTCGCCGTCAACTTCTGCGATTTCGATGATCGAGATGTCGAACGTGCCGCCGCCGAGGTCATATACCGCAATCTTGGCGTCGCCTTCGCGCTTGTCCATGCCGAACGCCAGCGCAGCGGCCGTGGGCTCGTTGATGATACGTTTGACTTCCAAACCCGCGATGCGGCCGGCGTCTTTAGTGGCCTGACGTTGCGAATCGTTGAAGTACGCAGGCACCGTAATAACGGCTTCGGTCACTTCCTCGCCCAAATAATCTTCCGCCGTCTTCTTCATTTTCATGAGCACGCGAGCGGAAATTTCGGGCGGCGCCATGCGTTTGCCGCGCACGTCGACCCAAGCGTCGCCATTGTCGGCGGCGGCAATTTTATACGGCACCATTTTGACATCGCGCTGCACGACGTCGTCTTTGAATTTGCGCCCAATCAATCGTTTCACCGCGAACAGCGTGTTCTGCGGGTTAGTGACCGCCT
>CAIPNE010000455.1 GCA_903866355.1 uncultured Gammaproteobacteria bacterium | reverse complement strand
CGAATGCGTGAAGGGCGCGGTGGTGGAAGCCCTCGAGCCACTGTGTCAGCTGGACACCGAAAAGCTGGTCCGGCAGCGTCACCTACGGCTTAACCGCTTCGGCGATTTTACCGAGAAATAGGCCAGACGCCGGCGCCGTGGCCACCCCCGAGCTGGCGTTGCTTGCGGCGCTCGCCACTGTGCGGGTGGCACGGCCCGATATCGACAGCCTGTTGGTGGCGTTTAGTGGAGGGCTAGATTCCACCGCCTTACTCGCTGCCGCCATTCGTACGCGGCCACAGCATCAACTGCCCGTGCGCGCTATTCATTTCGATCACGCCTGGCATTCTGATAGCACGCAATGGGCGGCGCACTGCGTGCAGATCGCCGCCGCACTCGGGAGTGTTTGCGAAGTAGCGCGATTTGCCACCAGACCCGCCCCGGGCAACAGCGCGGAAGCGTGGGCCCGGGACGCACGCTATGGTGCTTTGTTGGCGCGCGCTACGGCGCATAGCGTCGCGTTGACGGCGCATCATGCGGATGACGTCGCGGAAACCTTTCTACTGATGGCGCTGCGTGGCAGTGGCCCCCATGGTCTTGCCAGCATCGCGCCAATGCGCGACCTAGGCGACGGATTGTTGCTGCGACCATGGCTGGAGGTTCCACGTCACACCCTGGCAGCTTATGTCGCTGAACTCGGCTTGCCTTTTCTAGAAGATCCCTCTAACTCGGAATCTCGCTACGACCGCAATTTTTTGCGCGCGCAGGTACTGCCGATACTGCGTGAACGCTGGCCCGCGGCGAACCGTACGCTGGCGCGGGCGGCCACGCTGCAGTGGGAAGCCGCACAACTCAACGACCGCACAGCTGACGCTGAGTTGGCACGTTTGGGTGCCACCCAAGAGCGGTTGCCGTTGACAGATTTCGTCACGCTTAGTGCTGCGGTACAGCATCAGATGGTTCGTCGTTGGATAGTGCGTGCGGGCGTGCCGCTGCCGGATGCCAATCGGCTGCGGCGGATCTGCAGCGAAGTCGTGCTGGCCGCGCCCGATCGCCACCCGAGTGTGCGCTGGGTGGGAGGACTGGTTCGCCGCTACCACCAATGCCTGTAGCTAGCGGTGGATACCCCGCAGCCACTCGCCGGAAGCGTGGCTTGGGAGCCGGCGATTGCGCTCCATTTTGCTGCTGGCACCCTCCGTGCTATGGCCACGCAGGGTGTGGGTTTAGGGCGACACAAGCTGGCGGCACACGCTCTGAGTGTGCGCGGCCGTCGGGGCGGAGAGCGCATCCAGCTCTCTGGCAAGCTACATCACCAATCACTCAAGCAACTCTGGCAAGCGCGCGCCGTGCCGCCGTGGACTCGCGACTGCCTGCCCTTGGTGTATGCCGGCGAGACGCTCGCAGCCGTGCCGGGTTTGGGCATTGCAGCTGAATTTGCCGCAGCCCCCGGCGAGCCTTCGTGGGTCCTGACGTGGCAGGAAAATAGCCCGCTTCTGGCCAATGCACCCGCGGGTGAACAGGATTAGGAGTGGTCTTGGCGGCTGCTCGTAGTCGCCGCAAGTCAGTCCCTGCCGCGTGGCCTGTCGGCTCGCTGGTAACCGCGATGGTGAGTCAGGAGGAAACCCGTGTGCCGTTACAAATTTGGCTGCGATGAGACTCAACCGTTTGCATGGCAGGCCGGGCCGCGTGCCCGAAATCCGCTGGCCGCAGGTAACGTGCATCGCGGCGCGCACAGGGGCGCTAGCTAGCCGCAGGTCAGGCGCAGGGGCCCATCAGCCTGCAAGGCTGGCCGGGGAACTCGTCGCGCGCTGGCGGTGATCCGCTGCGCGGCAAGAGATCTCGCGTCGGCCGGCCCCAGCGTCGCGGCGAGAGACCACCGAGCTAGGAGGCCGTTACGGTAAGCGGCAGCGTGACTAGAAATACCGGTGCTTGGCGGTTCGTTTACAGTAGATCCGCTGTGCGCTAGTGTTCGGCCTAGAAATAAGGTTGGCGAGTTCTGATGCGCTGCCAAATGGTGGTTGCTCGACATAGGTAGCGATATTTTGCTTGATCCCGACATCCCCAGCGCCCAGATCTCAGCCGCCCCCTCAGTGTCAGGCACGCGCGGCCGGGTAATGCGGCGTCTGCGGATCAGCGCCGGGG
>CAIPNE010000454.1 GCA_903866355.1 uncultured Gammaproteobacteria bacterium | reverse complement strand
GTAAAGCGGCACGCCCGGTGGCAGCTAGCAGTGCGCCGAGTACTGAGTCCACGTTAAAAGCCGAAGTAGCGCGTAAATCCGGCAACCGGGTGCGCTTAGAGAACGAAATTCGTGCGCTCATTGAGCCCACCGGTGCGCTGCCCGACCTAACGACCCTAAAAACCACTCGCCCGCAAGAAGCGCAACCCATGCCAAGCGGCGTGGTAATACCGCAGGCCAACGCCATCGATGTCAGTATTGCGCAAGGCCACTACGTGCGCGCGGAAAGTCTGCTCCAGACAGTGATTCAAAGTGCCCCCCGCAACGTGCAGGCAAAACTGCGCTTAGCGGAGGTCTATTACATCACCGAGCAAGTAGATGCCTTTGCCACGCTCGCCCTAGAAGTGAAGCAGGAGCATCGCGCGGAAGTGTCCGATGAAGATTGGCAACGTTTGGTGCGAATGGGGAAAATCATCGCGCCTGAGTTCTCGCTGTTCAGCGGGCCGAAGCCGGTAGGACTGCTCGCCTAACCGCCTAACGCTCAGGAATCGCGCACGGCGCAGCCTTCATAGGCGTAGCCCAACACCCGGGGCACGGCGTCCAGCCACACGCCATCCAGACGCTTAAGCTGCAATCCGGCCCCGGTCAGCGCCGCTTCAAGAGGACGGTCTAGCTTGCACCCTGCAACGAGCAAACTCTGCAGACCCCGCAAACGCCACTGCCAGCGGGCCATGCGTGGGTCGCTACTTAGGCCCATTTCCACAAAATAGAAACGCCCGCCGGGTTTCAGTACGCGAAAAATTTCGGCCGCTGCCTGCTCAAGGTGTTCCACGCAACCCAAGGCGAACGCGCTGACCACGCAATCAAACGCGGCGTCTTTGACCGGTAACTGCTCACCCCGCCCTTCGCGAACGTCCACCGGGAAAGCCAGATGACGCAACCGACGGCGCACCCGCGCGTTCAAAACCGGATTAGGGTCGACGGTGGTCAGCGAGGTGATTTCGCGTGGATAGAACGCCAAGGTTGAGCCCACCCCGATGCCGATCTCCAACACATGTCCGGTAGCAAACTCGACCGTTCGCTGCCGTGCCGCCTCGAAGCCAGACAAGCCCTCGCTGAAGTCCAGCAAACGGGGTAACACAGCGGTGCGGTAGAAGCCCATGGTGTTAGTGATAGACCGGCCGGAGCCTAGCCCGCCAACGGCGAGCGCGCGGGGTGAAAACAGGATGGCAAAAATTCCTTGCGGTTCGCGCTGGGTGTGGGGTTCATTTGGGGGATGACTGGGGCGGTTGGCCACGATTAGACGCCGGACGATCTAGGGCATCGATAGCCGGCAGTGGCACCCCTGCTTCGCGATAAATAGCGCGCAGGCGCTGCAGCGCCGCCGTATTACCTTGACGCGCGGCCGCGCGGTACCACGTGACCGCCTGCGCATCATCGGCAGCAACGCCATCGCCTTGGTCGTAACGCAAGCCCAGTGCGTATTGCGCCTCACGCACGCCACCACCAGCCGCCCGCTCCAGCCACAACAAGGCGTCGCGGCCGTCCTTCGGGGTTCGGTGCAAGGTGGTCAGCAGATTGGATAACAACCACTGCGCTTCGGGATCCTCTCGCTGCGCCTGCGTCTGCAACAAAGGCAGCGCAACCAGCGGTTTACCGGCCGCGAGCGCGGCTTTCGCGGCCGCAAGGCTGGCCCCCGACGCGACCGCGGGTGCCGGCACCGGCGGTGCGGCAGGCGGGGGGGACGCCGCGAGGACAGGCCGCCCGTCGACGATCGGGGCCACAACCGGCTCGGGCAATGACTCCTCGATGGGTGCCACGGGCTGTCCGGGCGAGGATTCCACGATGGGTGCCATGGGCCGCTTAGCCGGCGAATCCGCCGCCGGGAGTGCCGCCGCGCCAGCAGGTAAACCTGTGCCCGGCAGAGCCGCCGAACCGGCGGGTAAACCCGCACCCGGCAGAGCCGCCGAACCGGCGGGTAAACCCGCACCCGGCAGAGCCGCCGAGCCAATCGGTAAACCCGCGCCCGGCAGGGCCACCGCACCAGCCGGTAAACTCGGGCCCGGCAGAGCCGCTGAACCGGCCGGCAAACCGCTGTCTGGGAGGATCGCGCCCGCTTGGTCTGCGGCCGCTAACGACGGGCCATCGATCTGGATGCCTCGGGCGCGCGCTATTTGTAAGGCGTTGAGTTCGTCGCTCGAGAGTTGCTCCGGCACTTGCATGGAGAGCTCCGCGGCAGCGGCATCTGACAGGGTATCGTTCCCTAGTGGCGGGCTCGGCGGGGGGGCGGCACCCGTCATTCCCGTGGTTGGTGGGGGTAGGCTTGGCGGGGTCGCCACGGCCCCTGACGGCGCCGGAAATTCATCTGGCGGGGGAGTGACCCCGGCCGCTCGGTAGAATTCGTTGATGTTTTTTTGGGCCAGCACATGGCCCTGCCGGGCTGCGGCGCGGTAATAGGTGAACGCCCAGTCGTCGTCTTGCGGCACGCCCTCGCCCAGCAAATACAAATTGCCCAGATTAAATTGGGCCTCCGCGTTGCCAAGTTTTGCCGCCTGCTCGTAGAGCTGCGCGGCCCGCGGCAAATCCTGCTTAACCCCACGACCTTGTTGGTAGCGGGCAGCGAGTTCGGTGAGGGCTACGGCATCCTCACTGCCCGCCAGCGCGGCCTCGCTGCTCATTGGCACCGCCGGCGGGGCGGGCACAGTAGCACTGGCGCCCGCGCCAACGTCTAACAACGCGAACAGCATAACCAGCCCCCGCCAGCGCGGGAAACTTGGTATGTCATCAGTTAATTTTGGCCTAGAAAAGTAGCGCATCACGCCACAGTATATTGCGCTAGCGAAGCTAACGTCACCAAGATGTTGGGGATAGGTTACGCAAGACCGTCCGTTTTAGTTGTTTTCAGCCACAGCACTAACGGCGAAAAAATGCTGACAGCCCACCGCCAACTAAGGCGCGCTAGCTTAAGGTGGTGCCGGGTTTCACACCGAGGACTAGAATGGCTCGCCCTTCCAGCACAACCTGCTTCTGGAGCGCCATTTCTTTGAGCACCTTGCCCACCATTTCGCGCGAGCAACCCACCAAACGGCCCAGCTCACGGTGGGTAACCCGGACCAAAACACCCTGTGCCTGCACAGTCACATCCGGTTCCTTACAGAGCTGGAGCAGGGTGCGAGCAATCCGGCCATAAACATCCATGAAAGCCAAATCGCCCAACCGGCGATTGGTCGCCAATAGTCGACGCGCCAGTTGACCGGTGATGAGCGTGGTTATCCAAGGATAAAGTTCACCCAGCTGGCGCAGTTTGGCGTAACTGATTTGCGCAATCTCACAAGCGGTACGCGCCCGCACCAGCGCCGAGCGGCCACGCTGCTCGCTGAACAGCCCAATCTCGCCAAAAAACTCGCCCTGATTGAGGTAGGCCAGCACTAATTCGTGGCCTTGATCGTCGGCCAGCAAAACGGTGACCGAGCCTTGCACCACATAGAAGAGATCCGTCGCGCGATCGCCCTGATGGATGATCGCCGCCTTAGCGGTATAACGGCGGCGAGAACATTGCGCCAAAAATGGCTCGAGATCGGGTGATAACGCAGCGACCGGCAGAACCATAACGCGCCACCTCAAGTTGAGTTTCGCGACACCTAGCGGGTTACAACGTCCACGTGGGACTTTAAACCCGGGCCAATTCTGGCCCACCTATATGTCGTTACTGCGTTTCGTGACGGGGCGCTTGCAGCAGCGCATCGGGCCCCGCCGTAGCGCGCCCCGTGTTCGCACCCGGTGGGGGCGCTGCCATCGCCACCCAAGTCTGGGTGGGGAAGTCGTAGCGATAATGCGCGCTTCCCACAGTGCGCAGCAAGGCACCCGCCAGCACTTGCACCTCTTCTACAGGCGTCCCCACTAAGGGGACTGCGAGCCGCAAGGGCGTGATAGGCACGGGCGAGAACCAGCTGCCTGTCCACACCCAGGCGCGCAAATCTGCTGGCTGGCCCGGCTCACCCGTCGCACTGGTCACCACCAGCGCAGCGGGTTGTCGGGCCTGGAGCTGACCCTGCCAGCAGCCGATCAACGCACCCTCCACCGGCACGTCCATGCGGGCCATCAGCTGTGCGCCGTCGTAGGCTTCGATCTCAATGGCCTGCGGCACCGCATTCACCCTCACCTGCAAATTGCCCACATTTAATTGGCATTCAACGGCTGCCGCCGCGGTGTGCACCAACACCAGCAAGCTTGCGCCAAGCAGCTTCCGACCCCCGCAAAGATAACGATTCATCACTACCTACCTTGATCTCTCGAAGTTGAGCCCCTATTCTTTAGCACTACTCACCGCAGAGTGCTAATAACACCCTAGCCGGTTTTCGAGTACATACAACCTAAAGCCCGTTCAAAGTCTTCAAGGAGAAAAGAGACCATGAAGATCCGTCCATTACATGACCGCGTGATCGTAAAACGTCTGGAAGAGGACAAAACCTCCCCCGGCGGCATCCTGATCCCCGATTCCGCTGCCGAAAAACCTGTGCGTGGAGAAGTCCTCGCCATTGGTAACGGCAAACTGCTAGAGAATGGCCAAGTCCGCCCGCTCGACGTCAAAGTCGGCGACCGCGTGCTGTTTGGCAAGTACTCCGGCTCCGAAGTGAAAGTCGATGGCGTCGATTACCTCGTTCTGCGAGAAGACGACATCGTGGCGGTGCTGAGCTAAGCCCCCGCGCCTCACCGCAACCCCTAAATTCAGAGGAATTCGAACAATGGCAGCTAAAGAAGTCCGCTTTTCTGATGACGCCCGCCAGCGCTTAGCGCGCGGCGTCAACATTCTCGCCAACGCCGTCAAACAGACGCTAGGCCCGAAAGGTCGTAACGTCGTGCTCGAGAAGAGCTTCGGCGCCCCCACCGTCACCAAGGACGGCGTCTCCGTTGCGAAAGAAATCGAACTGGAAGACCGGTTCGAGAACATGGGCGCCCAGATGGTCAAGGAAGTTGCTTCCAAGACCTCCGACATCGCTGGCGACGGTACCACCACCGCCACCGTGTTAGCCCAAGCCATCGTGCGTGAAGGCATGAAGGCTGTCAGCGCCGGCACCAACCCGATGGACATCAAGCGCGGGATCGACAAGGCCGTAGTGGCCGCCGTCGCCGAGCTGATCAAGATTTCCAAGCCCTGCACCGACACCAAGGCAATTGCCCAGGTCGGCACGATTTCCGCCAACTCTGACACCGCAATTGGCGACATCATCGCCAAGGCGATGGACAACGTGGGCAAAGAAGGCGTGATCACCGTTGAAGAAGGCTCTGGCCTGGACAACGAACTGGACATCGTGGAAGGCATGCAGTTTGACCGCGGCTACCTGTCCCCGTACTTCAT
>CAIPNE010000453.1 GCA_903866355.1 uncultured Gammaproteobacteria bacterium | reverse complement strand
TGCAGCAAGGCGCGGGAATGAGGGCCTTGCACACTGAGCATCGACCAACTGCCCGAGACATCGGTGATCACACAGCGCGCATCTTCTGGAATCTGGTTGCGGATCAGCGCCTCAACATGCGTGTGGGTAAACGCCGCCGCCACCACGAAATACTGATCCTCCGCCAGCCGCGAGACGGTCAGATCGGCTTCGATGCCGCCGTTGGCATTCAGGAACTGGGTATAGACCACCCGTCCCGGCGGCACCGACATCGAGGCGGTGGTCATGGCGTTGAGAACGCGCTCGGCGTCGCGTCCCTGCACCAAAAATTTAGAGAACGAGCTTTGCTCAAACAGCCCCACGGCGGTGCGCACCGCATGGTGCTCCTCCGCGTTGTTGTCAAACCAGTTCTGCCGACCCCAAGCGTATTCGTAGACCGGCGACTGCCCGGGGCGGGCGTACCAGTTGGGCCGTTCCCAACCCGCCGATTCGCCAAAACACGCCCCAGCTGCCGCCAGACGATCATGGAGGACGCTTTGCTTGACCCCCCGCGCGCTGGTCCACTGCCGATAGGGCCAGTGGTCCTGATAGCCGATGCCCAAGGACTCGGTCATGCGGTCGTGTAGATAGAGCCGATTACTTTGCCAGGCCTGCGCACGCCGAATATCGACCGACCACATGTCCATCGGTGGCCGACCGGTGGTAATCCATTCAGCCATCACCATACCTACACCGCCACCCGACAGTATCCCCAGCGAATTCATCCCTGCGGCGACAAAAAAATTGCGCACATTCGGCGCCGGACCCATCAGGTAATTGTGGTCGGGGGTGAAGGATTCAGGGCCGCAGAAAAACAACTTAATGCCGTGATCCAACAGCGTGGGGACCCGTGACATCGCTTTTTCGACCACTGGCAGCAGGCGGTCCCAGTCGGCCTGAATATCGTTAAAACAGAAATCTTCAGCAATACCGTCCATGCCCCATGGCTTCGCCAGGGGTTCGAAATAGCCCACCATGATTTTGCCGGCTTCCTCGCGAATATAGGCACTGTTGCCTGGGTCGCGCAGGATGGGCAGCCGATTGTGCACGCCAGCCACCGGCTCCGTGATGAGGTAGTAATGCTCGCAGGCCTGCAACGGCACGTTCACCCCAGCCAGATTGCCCACGTCGCGCGCCCACATGCCGGCGCAATTCACGACAAATTCGGCCCGGATGTCGCCGCGGTCGGTGCGCACGCCGGTCACCGTTCCTTGGTGGCGATCGATGCCGATGACTTTGGTGTTTTCGATGATTTGCGCGCCACCCATGCGCGCCCCCTTGGCCAACGCTTGGGTGACATCCGTGGGGTTCACGCGCCCATCTTGCGGAAAATAAAACGCCGCTTGCACGTTACTCACATCGGCCAGCGGCCACATGTCGCGCACTTCGCGCGGGGTGATTTCGTGGCTTTCCACGCCAAAGCTGCGCGCCATGGCACAACCACGGCGCATCTCATGGGCCTTATCAGCGGTCATGGCCAGTTGGATAGAACCACAGTTGATCAAGCCAGTGGCCTGCCCGGTCTCCGCCTCGAGATCACGGTAAAGCGCTTGCGTGTACTTGGCGAGTTGGGTCTGTGCCTCCGTATCGCGCAAAGTGGTCAGCAGGCCAGCGGCGTGCCACGTGGTGCCGCAGGTGAGCTGCTTACGCTCCAGTAACACCACGTCACGCCAGCCGAGCTTAGTAAGGTGATAGGCAATGGAGCAGCCGATGACGCCCCCACCAATAATGACGACTCGGGCGCTGGACGGCAGGTCTTTAATCATAACGAACAGGGATCTCTCTAGACACGGTGGTAGATGGCAGCACCATAACGAAGGCTCAGGCATTTCTCAATCGAAGCGAGTGCCCGCCCAGCGGCTTGGCGTCAGGCCTTGGGGTGGGGGTGTAGCGGCTTTAGGCGCAGGTTTCGGGGGTACTCGCACCACTGCCCTGCCCCCGCTTACCATGCCCCCAAAGGGGAGAAAAAAACCATGGATAATATTTTTGTCGCCGGGGTCAGCATGACGGCCTTCGGCAAACAGATCGACCGTTCCATCAAACAATTGGCGGCGGCCGCGCTAGCTGACGTGCTGGCCGATGCGGGGGCCGAGATTAGCGACATCCAAGCTGTTTTTTACGGTAATTGCGTGCAGGGCCATATGGAAGGCCAAGACATGGTGCGGGGCG
>CAIPNE010000452.1 GCA_903866355.1 uncultured Gammaproteobacteria bacterium | reverse complement strand
TTTCATAAGTGGCCGCTAGTAACCCCATGCGTAGAAACCCAACGTCCTGCAGTGTGCCCGAACTGACCGACCCCGGTCAGCGCCGGCGCCGTGTTGGGCGGCCAGATAGGTGCATTGGATGAGAAAATTTTCGCGCGGCCTGACCCCTTTGGTGGCGGCACTAGCGAGCCCGGCCGCGCTCGCCATCAACTTAGGTGAACTCCACACCCGCAGCGCCTTGGGAAGTCCGCTGGACGCCCATGTCGATATTTACGCCGGCCCCGAAGAACAATCCGAACGCTGGCAAGTCGATATTCTCAGCGACAGTTTTGCCAGTCCCCAAAGCGCGCCGGCGGCATGGGTTAGCACGCTCAGCGGGCATTTGGTGAAGTCAGCCGATGGCTCGTCCTATATCCACATTGAAAGCTCGGCCCCCGTGGACTACGCCACATTGGCCTTTCGGCTGCGCTTGAGCACGCCCACTGGGGCGCTGATCGGGCGCTATGCCATTACGCTCAACCCACCGCAGCCCATGCTGCTGACAACGCGGCCGCGGGTTCTGACTGCGCGGCGTCAACCACCCCTGCGGGCGGCGACGCGCGTGCTGGGCAGCGACACTTACGGCCCCGTGCGCCCGGGAGAATCCTTGTGGAGCATCGCCCGCAAAACCGCTGCTGGCCGCAATATCGACCAAGTCATGCGCGAGATCCACGCGAGCAATCCCAGCGCATTCTCCCACGGCAACATCGATCGGTTGCGCACGGGCGTGCTCCTCGTATTGGGCCCAGCGCCCAGCGTGCGGGTGGCCCAGAAAACTGCGCCGCCGCCGGTGGTGGACAGCGTCCCGCTTAGCGCAGTCGCCATACCCACGCCCACCCAACCGGCAATCCCGGTGGCGTCGCCCCGGAAAAAGGCCGGACGCGATCCCTTGCTGGCGGCGCGCTTGGCCGTTTTGGATGAAAAATTTGCCGCCATTCGCGCCCGCTACGGGCCGCAGGCCACAGCTTTAGCACCCGCAAGCGTGGCGAGAGAGCAGCCGGCCACACCGCCCCAACCGGTGGTCGCCGTGACCGCCACCAAGGCGGCACCCGCCCAACCCGGCGCCGCCTTGGTGGCAGCACCTATCCCGCCGGTAGCCGCCGCGTTAAAACCGCCGGCCGCCGTGGTCGCGCGCCAGCCCCCGCCCACAACCAGCACCCCGGAGGCCGTTGCGGCGCCGCGCGTCGGCGGGGCCGGACCCTACTGGCTGCTCGGAGCTTTGGCGGCAGCAGCGGCCGTTGGCGCCTTAGCGAAAACTCGGCGTAAAGCGGCACGCCCGGTGGCAGCTAGCAGTGCGCCGAGTACTGAGTCCACGTTAAAAGCCGAAGTAGCGCGTAAATCCGGCAACCGGGTGCGCTTAGAGAACGAGATTCGTGCGCTCATTGAACCCACCGGTGCTCTTCCCGATCTCACGACCCTAAAAAGCGCTCGCCCGCAGGAAACACCGCCCATGCCAAACGGCGTGGTGATACCGCAGGCCAACGCCATCGATGTCAGTATTGCGCAAGGCCATTACGTGCGCGCGGAAAGTCTGCTCCAGACGGTAATTCAAAGTGCCCCCCGCAACGTGCAGGCAAAACTGCGCTTAGCGGAGGTCTATTACATTACCGAACAAGTAGACTCCTTTGCCGCGATCGCCCTGGAGGTGAAGCAGGAGCATCGCGCGGAAGTGTCCGATGAAGATTGGCAACGTTTGGTGCGAATGGGGAAAATCATCGCGCCTGAGTTCTCGCTGTTCAGCGGGCCTAAGCCGGTAGGACTGCTCGCCTAACCGCCTAACCGCCTAACGCTCAGGAATCGCGCACGGCGCAGCCTTCATAGGCGTAGCCCAACACCCGGGGCACG
>CAIPNE010000451.1 GCA_903866355.1 uncultured Gammaproteobacteria bacterium | reverse complement strand
TGTTGTACAAGGCCAGCGTAGCCGGTATTAAAATTTTTGCACAAGAGCTTGGCGCAACACTGAACTCTGCGCTGCTTGCGCTGGTGAGCGGGTGTGTTTACACACATGCTTACAGAAGCTGACGCTGGCTCTGGCTGTGCCAAATTCTCCTCTGTGTCTAAAAACGGGCCCTCCTGCAGGCACAGCTAAATGGCTCAGGTAAGTAATACATGCAAGGTAAGTAAGGAAGCAATAGGCACACCGAGAGCACATGAATGGAGCACCTCTGGCACGGCCGGTAGCGGCCCAGGGTTGCGCTCGACACATCCAATCATGAGCAGTATGGCCAAGGTTTCTGCGCTGGCATCGCCCGCAATCTCAAAGCTAAGCCGAATATCTCTAAAACCGACCGGGGCATCTTTGGCCACCCCCAGCGTGCCACGAAAATCGAGATCGCCTTCCGCCCGCACCCAAGATTTCTGCAAGGTCACGCCGAATGCCGTGGCCACCGCTTGCAGGGTCACACCGGCACAAGCCACTAACGCTTCGAGCAGCATGTCCCCGGAACACGCTTGGTTGCCGCTGCCACCAGTGGCCGGATGCAGCCCAGCTTCCACCATGCCCTGCGCGGTGGACAGTTTGCAGGCCACCCCATCCGCGCCGTTAGATTGCGCCCGCAGCGTCACCAAGGCGCGCGCAGGTTCGTCGCGATATTGGGCTTTGATCGGGGCTTGGAGGGCTTTGAGGGCTTCGGCATCCATGAAGATTTCTCCTGCGGATAAGATTTAGGGGACGGACTACCCGAGGGTAGCCAATTGCGACCGCGTCACGCAAACCGCCGCACCCCGCGACGTGCGCAACGGACCCAGTGTCCACAACACCGGCCCGCTAGCCACGCAGCTAGCGGGTTTTATTTAAGGGCTTTCGGGGTGTTTTAAATTGGCCTTAATGCTTTGCCAAACCGCCTGCGCACCTCGGCGAAAGACTCCGGCCCGCACTTGGGATCTCTTGGTGACGTGCCGGCAGCCCGCATTCCCCATCACCGCGACTGCGGTGCTACCTCCTCCGTATCGATGTCGGTGCGGTGCAAATAATCTGCGACCACGGTGTTGGGCAGCGCGCCGTCTTGGACCAGCAAAGCCAGCGCTGCCAACACGATATGGCGCGGGCTAATTTCGAAATAATCGCGCAGCGCGGCGCGCGAATCGCTCAGGCCATAGCCATCGGTGCCCAGCGTGGTAAACCGGCCGGGAATCCAGCGGGTGAGTAAATCTGCCTGCGCTTTTTGGTAATCAGTTACCGCCACAAAAACCCCGCCAGCGGGCGCCAAACACTCGGTGAGGTAGGGGCTGCGCGGCGTGGCCAGCGGATGTAGACGGTTCCAGCGCTCCACCTCCAGCGCGTCGCGGTAGAGCTCGTTCACACTGGTGGCGCTCCACACGTTCACCGCATAACCCTGAGCGTGTAAGTCTTCTGCTGCGCGCAGCGCCTGCTGCAGAATGCTGCCGCTGCTCAGCAGGTTCACCAGCGGGCGACCCAGCCCGTCACCCCAGCGGGCGTAGCAATAAAGCCCCTTCAGCACCCCGGCTTCCACGCCCGGCGGCATCGGCGGCATGGGGTAGTTTTCGTTGTAAACGGTGAGGTAGTAGAACACCGGCTCTTGCGCTTCATACATCCGACGAATGCCTTCGCGGATGATGATCGCCAGTTCAAAAGCAAACGCCGGATCATAGGTGAGTAGGTTGGGCACGGTGCTGGCAATCAGCGGCGAATGGCCATCTTGATGTTGCAAGCCTTCGCCGTTCAGGGTTGTGCGGCCGGCGGTGCCGCCCATCAAAAACCCCCGCGCCAAGCTGTCGCCGCAGGCCCAGATCATGTCGCCCACGCGCTGGAAACCAAAAATAGAATAGAAGAAATAAAACGGGATCATGGGAATGCCGTGCATGGCGTAGGCCGTGCCGGCGGCCAAAAAAGACGCCATCGCACCCGTTTCACAAATGCCCTCTTGGAGAATTTGCCCGTCGGTAGATTCTTTGTAGGGGAGGAGGGTGCCCGCATCTACCGGCGTGTATTGCTGGCCATCTGGGGCATAAATGCCCGCGACCTTAAACAGGGAATCCAT
>CAIPNE010000450.1 GCA_903866355.1 uncultured Gammaproteobacteria bacterium | reverse complement strand
CCCACCTACCATTTGGCGGTCGTGGTGGACGATGCCTGGATGGGCGTGACAGAAATTGTGCGGGGCGTGGATTTACTGGATTCAACCCCGCGCCAACGCTACCTCCAGCAGTGTCTGGGACTGCCCACACCTCGCTACTGCCATCTACCTTTGGCGCTGGACGTGGACGGCAGCAAGCTGAGCAAGCTCGCCTTGGCCGCCCCGGTGACGGGGCGCCCAGCCTCAGAGGTGCTAACACTAGCCTTGCGGTTTTTGGGCCACCCGCCCCCGCCAGACGCTTTGGGTGCGGCACCCGCTGCGCTCCTAGCGTGGGCCTGCGGGGCGTGGTCGCTCGCGCACGTGCCGCTGCAATCGCGCCGACCAGACGACCTACCCGCCCCACTTAGCTCAGGAAGCTAGCCAAAATCCCGCTTGGCACCGGCAAAAGCCGCCTTCAGTTCGGCATAGCTACGCGCGACTGGGAAGGCTGGATAATCACGGACCACGTTGTCTGGAGGACAAAAAAACCACGCACGATCAGCTTCTTCCAACATCGGAATATCGTTGTAGGAGTCGCCAGTCGCCACCACTTGGTACTCCATCGACTTAAAGCCCTGCACGGCTTTGCGTTTGGGATCGGGCTGGCGCAGCTGATAACCGCTAATAGCGCCCGCGGGATCCAACGTTAGCCGGTGACACAGCATCATCGGTTGCCCTAACTTTTCCAGCAGCGGCGCGGCCAGTTCGTAGAAAGTATCCGACACGATGGCAACCTGATATTCGCTGCGCAACCACTCGAGAAACTCGCAGGCACCGGGTAGCGGGTCAAGTTGGTCGGCGGCGGCGCGAATATCGGCGAAACCCAAGCCGTGTTCACGCATGACGGCCAAGCGCATGCCCATGAGCTGGTGGTAATCCGGGATTTCGCGTGTCGTGGCGCGCAGTTCGGCGATGCCGGTGCGCTCGGCCAGCCCGACCCAAATCTCGGGTACCAAGACCCCTTCGAAATCAAGACAAGCAATATGCATAGGGAAGCTCCACCTCTGCTAAGTTATAAAAAAACGGGGGGCAGTGTAGCAGGCTCATGCGAACTTTCTGTTGGACAAAAAATATTGCGGGCGTTCTGGCCGGGATCGCCCTGTTGACCCTCACCGGCGCGCAAGCCGCAGATCCCGCTTTAAAAATTGTGGTTCAGGCGTTGTTTCCCAACCAAGTCGTGTTGGAGATACAAGGACGGCGGCGGGTGCTGACGCGCGGCGACACCAGCCCAGAAGGCGTGCGCCTAGTTGATTCGGATGCTACCCACGCGACCCTCGCCGTGGGTGGCGAGACCTTCCGGGTAGGTTTAGATGCCCGCATCGGCGGCCCCATCACGGCGCACCCCACCCCACGCAGTGCGCGTTTAATTGAAGCCCGGGATGGCCAGTTCTACGTCGAAGGCAGCATTAATGGCAACGGCCTGCGGTTTGTCGTTGACACCGGTGCATCCACTATCGCCCTGAACGCCAATACCGCCCGGCGCATCGGCCTGTTGTATCGCGTGGACGGTACACCCCTCACCGTCGAAACCGCCTCGGGACCCACGCGGGCTTATGCCCTGCGGCTGCGCAACGTGAAAATCCAATCGATCTCGCTCAACGAGATCGACGCCGTGGTCATCGACGGGGCGTACCCCAGCGTGGCGTTGCTAGGACAGTCCTTGCTGCGCCAGCTCGACATGACCCGTTCCGGCAATATGTTGGAACTGCGCGAACGCTACGCCAGCTCAACCACCGGCGGGCGCAAACCGTGAACGGTCCCACATAATTTCTTGTCCTCCGTTCGCCCGGGCCAGCACCCGCGCCAGCACAAAGAGCAAATCCGAGAGCCGGTTGATATAGCGCAGCGTGCTCTGCGACACCGGGGTGGCGTCGCTGATCGCAACGACTGCCCGCTCCGCACGGCGACACACCGCGCGTGCGAACTGGCAGGAAGCCGACGCGGCGTTACCGCCGGGCAAGATAAATTCTTTGAGCGGCGGCAAGGCTTCGTTGTAGCTATCGATCAAGCTTTCGAGCCGCGCCACCGCGTTGGTGGCCAGTAGCGAACTGCCGGGGATAGATAATTCACCCCCCAAATCAAACAAATCGTGCTGAATTTCCAGCAATGACGCCGCCATTTCAACGGGCAAATCCGCCACTAACAGCAGACCCAACACCGTATTGAGTTCATCGACCTCGCCTAGCGCGTGAATGCGTGCGGAGTCCTTGGTGGCGCGACTACCGTCGCCCAGACCGGTCGTGCCGGCATCCCCGGTACGCGTGTAAATTTTTGATAAACGGTGACCCATCAGTGTTGCCATTAAAAGTAGGGGGTGGCCACTGTAGGCAGTCCTCGCGGTCGGTGTCAAAAGCGGCTGCACCGCAGCTCCCGATGGCTGTTAAACTCCGGCCCAATGCCGCGGGATACACCAGCGGTCCCAAGCCCAGCCGCGTCGTTAATTGCCCGGCGCCGCAAGCGCCTTTTTAGCAGAATCATCATTTTTGACATGCACGCCACCTTGTCTGCCACGCCAACCACCCGCGAGCCCGACTTCTCGGTCGTCATTCCCTGCTTTAATGAGCGGGATAATGTCTTGGCATTGGTGCGGGAAATAGCGCAAACCTGCGCGGGGCGGCACTTCGAAATTTTGGTGGTCGATGACGCCAGCACAGATGGTTCCAGCGAGCACCTGCTGGGCGTCGCCCGCGAGTTTGACGGCCGGTTGCGGCTGGTGCGACACGCGCAGAACCGTGGCCAAAGTGCGAGTGTTTGTACCGGCATCGACTTCGCACAAGGCCGCTGTATCGTGACCCTCGACGGCGATGGTCAAAATGATCCAGGCGATATTCCCTCGCTGCTGGCCGCATTGGCCGCTTGCGAAGTGCCCACCATTGTTTGTGGCTACCGCCGTACCCGTCGGGATACGTGGTTACGACGGTGGTCCTCGCGGATCGCTAACACGGTTCGCGCGGCGATTTTGGGCGATGCCACACCCGACACTGGCTGCGGCTTAAAAGCCTTCGAGCGGGCCTTATTCATGCGGCTACCGCGCTTTAATCACATGCACCGCTTTCTGCCCGCACTCGTGCAGCGCGAAGGAGCACGGGCGATTTCGGTGGAAGTTCATCACCGGCCGCGCCGTCATGGCCAGTCCAAATACGGGGTTGGCAACCGCTTGTGGGTGGGTATTGTCGACATCTTTGGCGTGCTCTGGTTGCGCCGCCGAGCCTTGCCATTGGTACCCAGTACAGAACTGATCCCGCCGTCAGCGCGCCCATGAAAACCCTCCTCGAGATCCACACCACCCTCGTCACCTTGTTTAATTGCCCCCTCGGCAATTGGCTAGGCGTGCAGTTGGAAGTTGGCAAGGTCATTGGCTACTTCGGGGCTGGGTTGTTCGCCGGGCGCTGGGTTGTGCAGTTAGTGGCCTCTCGCATCTCCAACAAGCCGGTGATGCCGCGCATTTTCTGGTACATGAGCTTGGTGGGCAGCGTGTGCTTGTTGAGTTATTTTGTGTTTGGTAAAAACGATTCCGTGGGCGTGATTTCCAATATTTTCCCGATGTTTGTCGCCGCCTATAATTTGTATCTGGATGGCCGACACCGCCGGACAGCATTGGCTGCGGGCGCTGCGGTTTAGCGACGCCGACACCCTTGTTTATCCACCTCACCATGACTATCGCCCCATGATCCTCCAGCGTTACGTTCTGCGGGAATACCTGCGGGGGTTCGCCATGGTGTTCGGCAGCCTGTTGGTCATTTATTTCAGCACGCGCTTTGCGACCTACCTCGGGCAGGCCGCTGATGGGCGGATCGCGCCCGCCCATATCCTGCAGATCCTGAGTCTCAAAATGCTGGTCTCACTGCGGGATTTGATCCCAATGAGTCTCTTTTTAGGCATTTTTGCCGCCATTATTCGCTTGCAGCGCGACTCGGAGTTGGTGGTTATGCGGGCGGCTGGGATGCACCCCGGAACCCTGCTGGTGGCGGCGGCCAAACTGGGGCTCATCGCCGCGGTGCTGGTTGGCACGCTCACCCTGTATGCGGAGCCAAGAATCGAAGAACTCATCACGCGAATCCGCGATCAAACCGAAAACGACGCCACTATTGCGGGCATCAAAGCAGGCCGTTTTAAGGAACTAAGTGGTGGCAAACGCGTTTTTTACGCCGAAAACGTGGGCGAGAACAGTAAAGTTTTAGAGCGAACCTTTGTGCAAATGCGCACCAACACGGACGTCGGATTGATGCGCGCGGACCAAGCCCAGGTGGAAACAGAAGCCGCCAGTGGCGACCGCTTTGCAGTTTTCGTGGATGGCGTCAGCTACGCGGGAAAACCCGGAGCACTCGATTATGTCGTGACCAATTTTGGCAAATATGCGCTGCGCGTCGAAACCCACGCGCCAACGGACGTCTCAGACCAAGTGAACTACATGAAAAGCTCTGAACTACTGCGCTACCAATCGCCAGGGTTTCGGATCGAACTGCAATGGCGCCTAGCCAAGCCCATCGGCGCCCTGTTGTTGCCTGGGCTTGCCGTCATGATTGCCCTGTGCAGTAACGGCTATAACTGGTACCTGTGGCTACTCACCGCCATCTCCGGTTACTTCGGCTACAGCAATTTACTCGGGGTGGGCAAAGCCTTGATGCTCAAAGGGGTGTTACCCACGAGCGTGGGGCTATGGCTCATTCACGGCGTTTTGTTCATTTTAATGGCGCTGGTTTGGTGGGTTATGCGGCATCCACGGCGTGGCCGAGTGGTCGGGCCTCGCTAAGCATTCCGGCGCGCGGGTTTGTGTAAAGGCGTTTAACGGTTAAGCGCGAGCGACGACCGGTGGCGCTGAGGCGGCGCGTTGAAACGCCGTGCCTAGCGCCGAGTTCTCGCAGGCGTTGTCGTTCCTCCGGCAAATACCCCAGCATGGCGCGTAAGCACTCGTTAGTGCGCCCCCAAAGCCGCCATGTTGTCGTTACCTGCTCGTTACCTGCTCGTTACCTGCTCGTTACCTGCTCGTTACCTGCTCGTTACCTGCGCGCGGCGTGCTCTAGCGGTGGGAGGCTAGCGCCAAATGTTTGGGGTGAGCGGGCACTAACCCTGCCCAGCGCTGGATAGCCGCCGCGTCATTCGCCACGCAGCCATCAACAACAGTCTCGTGTTTGAGGGCTGCCCAAGCGCTATCCTTGAGAAAATTCTCGCGCGGAGCCTGCTGTTTTGGAAACCCTCATCGAGTCTTGTTTTCATCGCACTACGCGACACACCACCCATTATTTGGCGGCGGGTCCCAAGGATGGTCCGCTGCTGGTGTTCGTGCATGGCTGGCCGGAGCTTTCGCTGAGTTGGCGGCATCAATTGCCGGTCTTCGCGGGGCTTGGGTTTCGCGTGCTGGCCCCGGACCTGCGCGGCTACGGGCTATCGTCTGTCTATGCGGAGCAATCTGCTTATGCGCAAGCCGAAGTCGTCACAGACATGTTAGAGCTGCTGACCAGCCAGGAGCGCGCGCATGCCGTGTGGATTGGGCACGATTGGGGCTGCGCCACGGTGTGGAATTTGGCGCGTTTGCACCCTAGCCGCTGCATCGCAGTGGCCAATTTGTGCGTGCCCTACTTCGCCTTAGAAAATGGCCTCGCAGGATTGCTACCCCTAGTGGACAGAACGGTCTATCCCATGGGCGATTACCCATACGGCCAGTGGGACTATCTGAAATTCTACGAAGAGAATTTCGCGCGCGCGACCGCCGTTTTTGACGCCGATCCGTACCTCAGCGTGAAACTACTCTTCCGCAAAGGTGACCCCGGCGCCGCCGGCAAGCCCGCATTTACCAGCGCTGTGCGGCGCAATGGCGGTTGGTTTGGGCCACTCAACGCAGCACCGGATTTACCGCGCGACGACGATGTGGTGAGTGAGGACGATCTGCAAGTCTATGCGCAGGCCCTGCGGCGCAACGGGTTCTTTGGGCCGGACGCCTATTACATGAACCACACCGCTAACGCAGCACTGGTTGCCGGCGCGCCGGAGCGGCTGTCACTGCCGGTATTATTCCTCCACGCGCGTTACGACTATGTGTGTGAAACCCTCCATTCGCAGCTTGCCGCACCGATGCGCGCACGCTGTAGCAACCTCAGTGAACGCATTATCGATACCGGTCATTGGATGGCGCAGGAGCAACCGCGGGCCGTCAATGCGGCGCTCGCGCAGTGGCTGGCGACGTGCGTAAAAACCACTTGGCCAACGCCGGCAACCAGCACTTGATACGGCGATTTTTTAAATTAATGGCCACAAGGTGGCGACCTAACAAAGATCTGGACTATGATTTTTCACACAGAATCACCGGGCCGCACTCAGTGCTGATGAGCGAATTGCAAAGCCCGCTCGCGCCCTACTCGCCTTTTTCAAGACCAATTATTCCGACCAACTTTGTTATTAAATTTTAGGATCATCTGCCAATGTGCCATCTATGCCTAACGAGTGTTAACGACGGAACCGCCCCGCACACTGCTCACGTAACGGCGTCCCACCAAGAGGCTGCTGGCAACCCGGCACGCCGTGGTTTTCTGCGCTCAGGCATGCTGGCCGTGGCCGCTTCCTGGGGCATGAACAATGCTTTTGCGGCCTCCGCCGCCGCGCCCGCCGCGCCTAACGCCATCACACCAGCCGCCGCACTCAAGCGCCTCATGGAGGGCAATGCTCGGTATGTTGCCAACCAACCGCAGGAGAAGGATTTTTCTGCCGGCCGTGCCGCCCGAGTCAACGCGCAATATCCCATTGCCGCCATCTTGAGTTGCGCGGATGCACGCCTAGCGCCGGAATTCGCCTTCGACCAGTCCCCCGGCGACTTGTTCGTCGCGCGGGTGGCCGGCAACTACGCCAGCCCCGCCGTACTCTCGTCGCTGGAATACGGGGTTGCAGTGTTAAATGCGCCGTTGGTGATCGTGCTGGGGCACACCAACTGCGGCGCGGTCTCCGCCGCCGTTAAAATGATCGAAACCAAAGATACGCTGCCCGGCACCATGCAGGACATTATCTCGGCCATCCAACCTGCCGTGGTCAGGGCCCAACGCGAAACCGGCGGTAGCCTGCTCGATCGCTCCATCGTGGAGAACGTCAAATTACAGGAGCAGTTCCTACAAAACCGCCCCTCGCTCGTGAAGTCCCTGTTGGATGCCAAGAAAATCGAGATTGTGGGTGCGGTGTACGATTTGGCCACCGGGAAAATCACCCTCGTATAGATCTCACCATCACGGGTTAATGAGGCCTAAATTTCCACCATTGCCCGTTCGCTTAACCGTGAAACGGGCCAAACGCTAACTCACAGCCAGCACCCCGAGCGGGGGCGCCACAGCGCCTACGCTCGGTTCAATGACAGCCCCGGCCCGAGGTTTTAACGCTACGGATGGTG
>CAIPNE010000449.1 GCA_903866355.1 uncultured Gammaproteobacteria bacterium | reverse complement strand
GGCGCGCCGGCCAGGAGCATTGATGAACTGCGCAGCGAGCAGTGGCGGGCGGTGGTTGAGACCAATCTCAATGGCGCGTTGTACTGCGCACGCGAGGCTTTTAAAATGATGCGAGCGCAGTCGCCCCAAGGGGGGCGGATCATCAACAACGGTTCGATCTCAGCCCAAGTTCCTCGCCCGGGAACCGCCGCCTATACCGCCACCAAGCATGCGCTCACAGGCCTCACGCGGGCGCTGTCACTGGACGGTCGTCCTTACGCCATTGCCTGTGGTCAAATCGATATTGGCAACGCGGCAACGGCCATCGCCGAACCCATGCGCGTCGGGGTGATGCAGGCCCACGGCGAGGTGCGTGCAGAGCCGATCATGGACGTAGAGCATGCGGCCAGTGCGGTGCTGTATATGGCCAGCCTGCCGTTAACAGCGAACGTGCAGTTTATGACCGTGATGGCGACCACCATGCCGTTTATTGGGCGTGGCTAGGCGCGCCTAGCCCGAGGCGCCGCCCGCCAAGCTCAACCCCGGGGCGCGGCTCACCCAGCGCTGGCGCTGGGATGCCGGTGCGGGTGGTCGCTGGCCAATGGCAACGCGCGGCCTAGGTCTCGGACCGGCTATCGGCGCTGGTCCAACTGGCCAGCAGGGCGCGCAGCGCCGCCACAAAAGCGAGCGGCTGGTCGAGCATCAAGTGGTGCTGCGCATCGGGAATCTCAATGATCGGCGCGAGCGGCCCCATCAAATCCGACATGTATTGGGCGGTGTCGCGGCTCATTAACGCGCTGTTCTCGCCAAAAATTAGCGCGGCCCGGCAGGTTAGCGCTTGCAGGTATTCCTTAAAGGGTTCGCCCCAGCGGCCGGTTCCCATCGCACCCACATCAAATTTCCAAGTCCATCCGGTGCCACTTTCGCGCAGCGAATGCCGGGCGATAAATTCAACCAAGTAGGCGTTCGCGCATTCCTGCGCGGGGAGTAAGCGAAAGCGCTCCAGCCCGAGGTCGAAGCTTGGGTAGTGACGCGCCAGACTGACGGCGCGTCGGGGCATCTCGCCCTCATCACCGGTGCCGGGACGTCGGATCGGCGAATCCACAATGACCGCGCCGCCGATGCGCGCGCCAAAAGCAGCGCCAAACCCCATCGTCATATAGCCGCCAAAAGAGTGGCCGACGACGAAGGGTTGTGGGCCAAGATTGGCGTCTTCTAGCACCTGCAGAATTTCTTGCGCGCGGTGGTTGGCGTCGTAGTGGGCACGGTGCCCGCTGTCGCCCATGCCCGATAAATCGAGCGCGGCAACGCGGAAATTCGGCGTAAAAAACGGCGCAATAAACCGCCACCAGTTCGCATGGGCACCACCGCCGTGCACGAACAGCAGGCCGCGGCGATTGGCGCGTGCATCGTCACCAGGCCACAGCAGGTAATGAATGGGACAGCCATCCACGGTGACGACATGTGAGCTCAGCGGACGCGCTAGCGCCCAGTCGAACCAGGCGGGTGCGGGCTGCTGGACTTGGAGTTGCGCGGTGGTCCAATCGGGTAGGGTGGGGGCGGTAGCGTTAGTCATGCGGGTCCTGTGGGTAGACAATTTAGCGCAGCGGCGGCGCGGCGATAATCTGCTAGTCCATCCGGCGCTTTGCAAGGTAATTGTTGGCGAGCGTAGAGATCGCTCGTCGCGATGCCCGCGCCGCTCGGCGTCTAAGGGGTGGCACCGTGGCCTGATAGTGCGCCCCGGGGCGAGGTGGCCGGGGTGCGAACAATCTCGTTGCGTCCCTCATCAGGCGCCAGCCGCGAACTGCGTGCGTGGCGCGCAGGTCATGCCTAAACGGAATCCATCGCCGGCCCGACCGTCCCCAATCGGGCGCCCGGTCTGCGGTGCCCACGCGTGGGCCAATCGACGCGCTTTGGCGTAGCATTCGACCCAGAATTAGCGTTACGTCACAAGAAATCGTTCTCGAGGAACCCCGATGCCCGTCATCACCTGCATAGAAGACCTGCGTCAACTGCACCGTAAAAAGGCACCCAAGGCGTTTTTCGAATACGTGGACTCGGGCAGTTATTCCGAAGGGACTTATCACGCCAACAGTGCGGATCTCGCCGCGCTAAAACTGCGCCAGCGCGTGGCGGTCAACGTGGAGCACCGCTCCACCGCAACGACCATGCTCGGTACCCCAGTGGCGCTGCCCGTGGCGCTGGCGCCGGTGGGGCTCAGCGGCATGCAGTGGGCGGATGGGGAAATTTTGGCCGCGCGGGCGGCCGAGAAATTCGGCGTGCCTTATACCTTGTCGACTATGAGCATCTGCTCAATTGAGGATGTGGCCGCCGCGACCAGTGCGCCGTTCTGGTTCCAGCTTTATGTGATGCGCGATCGCGGTTATATCCGGCGCCTCATTGAGCGCGCCCGCGCGGCGCGTTGTTCGGCGTTGGTGCTGACGCTCGATCTGCCGCTGCTGGGTCAACGTCACAAAGATCTCAAAAACGGTCTGAGCGTGCCACCCCAGCTCAAGCTGTCGAATATCCTCGACCTAATGACCAAGCCCGCGTGGGCGCTGCGCATGCTGGGCGCCAAGCGCCGAGTGTTTGGCAATATCGCGGGGCACGTCGAGGGCACCGAGGATCTGGTGTCGCTGTCGCAGTGGACGGCCAGCCAGTTTGATCCCACCCTGAATTGGCAGGATGTGGAGTGGGTCAAAAACGAGTGGGGCGGCAAACTCGTCCTCAAGGGAATTCAAGACGTCGATGACGCAAAAATAGCCCTCGCCAGTGGTGCCGATGCCATCGTGGTCAGCAACCATGGTGGTCGCCAACTCGACGGCGCGCAGTCGTCAATCCGCTCGCTACCACCCATCGTTGAGGCCGTGGGCGACCAATTGGAAGTCTGGATGGATGGGGGTATCCGCAGTGGTCAGGATGTGCTCAAGGCCCTCGCGCTCGGCGCACGCGGCACACTCATTGGGCGCGCTTACAACTTTGGGCTGGGCGCTTTGGGCGAGGCCGGGGTGACCGCTGCATTGGACATCATCGCCAAAGAGTTAGACATCTCCATGGCGCTGTGTGGGGTGCGCAACGTGGGGGAAATCACCTCGAAGGTTGTCCTTAATCCTTACTGAGGGTAGGGCCGCCGCGCCCGCGTTGTTGGCCTGCGACAGGCGGTGAGTGCGCGGCGATCAGGGCCAAAAATCAGGGCCAAAAATCGGGCGCCGCGGGCACTCATCACCGGTGTAGGGTCAAGTCTCTGAGGATATCTGCGTGACCGCGCCCCCGCGCGCGGTGTCCAGCGTGAGGGCGGGGGTCAAAATGCCCGACACCGCACGCGGGTCACACCTCGCGGGTTAGCCCGCGGGCAACCGGCTTATTTTTTGACCACGCGCAGTTTGGCCACCATCGGTGCGGTGGCGTTAGGCGCGGCGTTATTGCCCCAACTGGTGCGCACATAGTTAGCGAGGTCGGCAATTTGCTGGTCGTTAAGCTGGCCGGCAAAGGGGGGCATGGGGATGTATTTGTTTTGTGCGGGGATGCCCTCCAGCACCACCTTGAAAATATTGGCCGGATTGGGCGACAAAATCACGCCGTTACCGGCGAGTGGTGGAAACACCCCCGCAATGCCGCGTCCCTGCGATTGGTGGCAACTGCTGCAATGGTCGAGGTAGAGCGCCGCACCCCGTTGCCGTGATTCACTGGGGGCAGGTTTGGGCGTGCGCAAGGTGGAGTCGGGCGGGATCGACTTCAAATATTCGCCCATGGCCAGCAGGTCTGCGTCGCTGAGGTAGCTCGTGCTGTTTTGTACCACTTCTGCCATCGGGCCGAGGGTGGTGGTCTTGCCCTGATTAGCGCCAGTTTTGAGGTAGGTGGCGATGTCCTGCGCGGTCCAGCTGCCCAGACCCGTGTGCAAGTTCGAACTCAAATCCAATGCAAACCAGCCGTCGATGGTCGCACCGCTGTAAGCTTTTTTCTGCTCAATGCCACCCAGCACATCGCGCGGTGAATGGCAGGCGCTGCAGTGGCCAAAGCTCTCAACGAGATAGGCACCGCGATTCCAACTCGGCGTGTGGGTGATGTCGTCCTTAAATACCCCCTCGGTGAAAAACATCTCGCGCCAGCCGATCATGGACAAGCGTTGGTTGAAGGGGAATTCCAGATGGTTGATGTCCACCACGTTGCGCACCGCGGGAATCGTGCGCAGATAGGCGTACATAGCGTCGCTGTCGGCGCGCGTAATTTTGGTATAGAAGTCGAACGGCATCACGGGGAACATGTCCTGACCGTGCCGGTTCACGCCATCGTGCAAGGCACGGTAGAACTCATCGCTGGTCCACTTGCCGATGCCGGTTTCCGGGTCAGAGGTGAGGTTGGGCGAGAGCAGGTAGCCAAAGGGGGTGTCCATGCGCAAGCCGCCAGCATAAGGTGCGCCGCCTTGGGCCGTGTGGCAGGAAACGCAATCCCCGGCACGGGCTAAGTACTCGCCTTGTTGCGTTTGATTGGGTGGCAGGTCGGCCGCAAAGCTCACCTTCCAGACGGTGAGCAGCACAGCCAAAAATCCCGCCATGCGGCGGGGTAATAATGTGGTGGACATAAACGACCCCCTTCGCACGTGGCGAAGCCTTGGTAAATCTTAAGCATTCTTATCGCCGCCTGCGGTGCACCGCGAGAGGGTCTCGGGACCGATAAGCCCAGTGCGCTGGATGCTATCGGCCACGGGCATCTTTGACCAGCAAAAGACTACCGCCCGCAGCGCTGAGTTGCCAATTCGCCCCAGTGGGCAGGGCGGTTTTTAACCGCTGGCTGATGGGGCTTGTAGTACTGCGGCGGCATCCATGACGGCCGCGCGGATTCTGGTATAGGTGCCGCAGCGACAAATATTGCCGTCGAGGTGGCTGTTCAGTTCTGTCGGCGTGGGATTGGGCGTTTTGCGCAATAAGGCCAGGGCGCTCATGAGCTGACCGGACTGGCAATATCCGCACTGAGGTACGTTGTGTCTGACCCACGCGGCGCGCAAGGCATCCGCCTCGCGACCCGTGACGGACTCGATAGTCCACACCTGCTGGCTGCCCACGGCCGCCACGGGCAGCAAGCACGAACGGGTGGGCGTGCCGTCTAGGTGGACGGTGCACGCGCCACATTGCCCAATGCCGCAGCCGTATTTTGTGCCCACGAGGCCTAAGCACTCGCGGAGTACCCACAGCAAGGGTTGCTCGGCCGGCGCCTCCACTTCGTGCGTCGCGCCATTGAGGTTGAGCTGATATTTCATGGTTCAGGTCCAGCCTTGCAAAGGAGGAGGGTGGGTCATATTGAGATGCCCTGTTGCGCCAAGGGCAGGCGTCTAATGCGCTGGCCGGTGAGCGCAAACAGGGCGTTGCAGATGGCGGGTGCGACCGAGGGCACGCCGCATTCGCCAAGCCCCGTGGGCGCTAAACTGCTGTTAACAAAGAATGACTCGATGCTGGGGCAGTTGGCCATGCGCAACACGGGGTAGGTGTCAAAGTTGGTTTGCAGCGCTCGCCCCCGTTCCAGCGTAATCCCGCCGTATAGCGCGGAGGACAGACCGTACACCAGCGCACCTTGAATCTGCGCCGCGGCGCCGTCGGGATTCACCACCAACCCGCAGTCCGCGGCGCACACTAAACGCCGAATTTTGACGGTAGCGCCCGTTTTTTCGACCTCCGCCACGATCGCGACATAGCTCCCGTAGTACTCGTGCGCCGATAGGCCGCGCGCCATGCCCGCGGGGAGCGGCGTGCCCCAGCCCGCTTTTTCCGCAGCCAGTTCTAGCACGGCAGCCAGTCGCGGGTCGGTCAGTAAGGCGCGCCGATAGGCTAGGGGCTCGGTGGCGGCGGCATGGGCCAGTTCGTCAATGAAGCTCTCCACGAAGAACACGTTGTGCGAGTGACCCACCGAGCGCATCCACTGCACCGGGATCGGCAAGCGAGTTTGGTGGACGTCTACTGAGAAATCTGGGATGGCGTATTTCAGCGTGGTCACGCCATCCACGGTGGTGAGGTCGATGCCCTTCTGGACCAAAAAATCTAAGGCTGAGTCATCGCAGGCCGATTGCCCCACGATGCGTTGGTGCCAGGTGGTCAGTTGATTATCGGCCCCGGTTTTGGCCCAGATGCGACTCAACACCATCGGTCGGTAATAGCCGGCGGCGATTTCGTCTTCCCGCGTCCACAGCAGTTTGACCGGCGCCGTCAGCGCGGGCAGCGCCTTCAGGATCTCGGCGGCCTCGGCTATCCAGTCGGATTTAGGATTAGCCCGCCGTCCAAAACCACCCCCCATCGCGGTCACCCGCACTTCTACTGCGGTGCGCGCGACACCTAGGATGTTGGCTACCACTTGCTGGTCTTGCGATTGAAACTGCGTGCCTACGGTGAGTACAACCCGCTGTGCTTGCCGCTGGATCACACAATTCAGTGGCTCCATGGGCAGATGCGCTAAATAAGGAGCGATGTACTCCGCGGAGAGTTGCCCTTTAGGTTCGGCGCTAGTGGGCACGGGGCTTAGCCCCGCTTTGGCCGTGCTGCCCGGCGTGAGGGCGAGCGCGCGGTAGTTATCGAGGATTTTTTCGGTACTGAGTTCGGCGCCTGGTCGCTCATCCCAAACCACCGATAGCGCTTTTCTAGCCTGCAGCGCCGCCCAAGTATGGGTTGCGAGTACGGCAACCCCTGAGGGAATTTGTACCACCGTGTGGCAACCCGGCACCGCTTGGGCCTGGGCCGCGTCGAAACTTATCAGCAGCGCGCCAAACGACGGGGCGTGCGCGACGACCGCCACCAGCCCCTCAGTTTCCTGTACATCAATGCCGTAGCGCTGCTTGCCAGATGATTTGGCGATCACGTCCAAACGCAAAGGCGAGGTACCAATGAGCGCAAAATCTGCAATTTTTTTGAGCTTGGGATGCTCGGGCGGCGTGTAGCGTGCCGCGTCGCCTAGCAGTTCGCGATAGGCAAGGGTCCGGCCATCGGGTGCTAGCACCTGACCCTGATGGGTCTTCAACAGCGCCGGTTTGAGGCCCCATTTTTCTGCCGCCGCGCGCACCAGCATTTCACGGGCCTGGGCACCCGCTTTGCGATAGGGCTCAAAAAAGACCACTACGCTCGTGCTGGCCGCCGTGATTTGCAGGCCGTTAAAAAATGGATTGCCAAATTGTGCCTCGGGATGACTAGAGCGCACCTGCACCGAGGCCCACGGCGCATCGAGTTCCTCTGTCAGCACGGCGGCCAATGCCGTGAACACACCCTGGCCCATTTCCGCCTGACCAACGATGACCGTCACGGCACCATCGGCGCTTATTTCCAGAAAGCTATTGGGGTTCAGAACAGGGGCGGGGGCATTTGGCACCGCCAGCGCAGGTAGCGCGATGGGAATGATGAGGCTGCCGGCAGCCTGCAAAAAAGCGCGTCGAGTCAACATAGGGCAAGTTCCTTGTTGGCCATGTTTTCGTTGCACGAGCGCCCCCTATCTCGGCGCACCAACTAGAAGCTAACAGCCATCGCAGGTCTGCGTCCAGACCTGAAAAACCGCCCTCAGAGGTTTAGCGGTCGAGTGGCCGGCTGTTGGTTTCAGCCATTGACCACAGGATGGCCAAGCCAATCACGCCGTAGAACAGGATGTAGTAGGCCGGTGCCAGTGGCTGGCCCAGCCTCTCGATGAGCCAAACCGAGACCAAGGGTGTGGTGCCGCCGGCCACCGCCAACGTCAGGCTGTAGGCTAGGCTCATGGACGTCACGCGTGAGCGCAGCGGAAAAATTTCCACCAGCATCGCGCCCTGTAAACCCAGTGCCATGCCCAGCGGCACCGCCAAGGCCATCTGCCCCAAGATAAAGCTCGACCAAGTGCCAAACAGCATCCCTTTGAGGGCGAAGTAGATGCTCATCATCACGACGATGGTCAGAATCAGCATTAACTTGCGTCGCCCGATTTTGTCCGACAGCCAACCGCCGAGGGGTTTGGACAAGAGCACCACGAACAGGCTGAGCGTGTTGGCCAGCAAAAAAGCCTCGCCGCCGGTCCCGGCAAGGGCTTTGCGGCGCTCCACTGCGTAGGTGAAGGTGAGGTAGTAGGCCGCGTTGGTCATGGCCACGATGCCAAAGGTTTGCACCATGGGTTTCCAATCGGTCACCAGTGCGGGGAGGAGTTTGGGACGCAGGTCGCGCGCTTTGATGCCCTCGGCGGTTTCCACGATGCCACGCCGCAGCGCGTAGCCGGCGAGCAGCAACACCGCGGAACCGATAAACGGAATGCGCCAGCCCCACGCATTGGCATCCTCCGGACTCAGCCAAACGTTCACCAGCCACGCCGTGGCCGAGCCGAGGATAAAACCCAGCGTGGTGCCGACGGCCGTTGAACTACTCACCAGCCCGCGCAGCAAAGGTGAGGCGCCTTCGGTGGTGTAGACCATCGAACCGGTGAACTCGCCGCCCAGCGAGAAACCTTGGATGAGCCGCAGCAACAAGAGCAACACGGGTGCTGCGACGCCAATTTGCGCATAGGTAGGTAGCAG
>CAIPNE010000448.1 GCA_903866355.1 uncultured Gammaproteobacteria bacterium | reverse complement strand
TCGCTGGGCAGGCTTCAGTTTGCATGGCGAGCACCCAAAGGACGATAACGATGAAGGGGCGCATGCAGAACCTCGTAGGTGATGGTAGTCATTACGCTGAGGGGGGAGGGCTGGTTCATGGCTTGCGATCTTGATTTTCGGGGGGCGAGCAGCCATCGTGCCACGATGGGTATCTAACGTGGGAGGCTTTTGCCAATGTTTGGGTTACAAAAAAAATCGGAATTACCTTCGCCGAACCATGCCCTGCCGGGGCGTGTCGAAGCCGTGCGCATCGTCGATCGACATTTTGTGTTAGGCACCAAACTGCTGCCACCGTTTCCGGCGGGCACCGAATTGGCGCTGTTTGGTCTAGGTTGTTTCTGGGGTGCTGAGCGTAAGTTCTGGCAGTTGCCGGGGGTTTTTTCGACTGCGGTGGGATATGCCGGTGGTTACACGCCTAACCCCAGCTATCAGGAAGTATGCAGTGGTATGACCGGCCATAACGAAGTGGTGCGGGTGGTATTTGACCCCGCCGTGACGACTTTCGAGAGCCTGCTCAAAGTGTTCTGGGAATCGCATAACCCTACCCAAGGCATGCAGCAGGGGAACGATGTGGGCACCCAATACCGCTCGGGCATTTATGCGTGCAACGCCCAGCAAAGCGTCTTGAGTGAGGCGAGCCAAACAGCGTTCGCACGCGCGCTGCGGGCGGCCGGTTTTGGGGCTGTTACGACCGAAATTGTGGCGGCACCCGAGTTTTTCTACGCCGAAGACTATCACCAGCAGTATCTGGCCAAGAATCCTGGTGGCTACTGCGGTTTGGGCGGCACGGGTGTGGTCTGCGGTTGAGCTCAATCTAAAATTCTCTAGCTTGGCGCGGGCGCACCGCCGCCGGCCGCGCACGGTTAAAGCTTGGGTCTCAGTCGCGGCGCAGTTCGTCGCGTACCGCCATGGGCGTGGGATAGTGCATGACGATGATATAGCTCGACACCACGATGGTGATCACCACGGCCAGCTGGAGCACATTCGAGGCTAGGCTTCCCAGCAAGCCAATTTGGGTCGCCAGCACCGCGACCAGCAAACTAAATTCGCCGACCTGACCCAAGCGGGCCCCGGCTTCACGGGCGAGCGCCAAGGTTTCTCCTTCGCGCAGGAATAACTGCTGAAACACCCACGGTTTGGTGGCCAACATCAACGCCGCCAGCGTGATGGCCGGCAGCAGGGTTTGCGCCAGCAAGCCCAGTTCGAGACTCGCGCCCACCGAGAAAAAAAACAGAATCAGGAAGAAATCGCGGAGTGGCCGCAAGCTATCCGCGATGAACAGCGATACGGGGCAGTTCGCCAGGGCGACACCGGCGATAAATGCTCCAATCTCGTGAGAGAGCCCCAGACGATGGGCCAACTCCGCGAGCGATAAACACCACGCAATCACCAGCAGAAAAAGATATTCCTGAATCTGGTCAAAACGCCTCAGGAGGGGTTCTAAAACCCATCGCTCTAGCCCGTAGGCCACGCCGATTAACACCGGCAAGGCCAAGAGCTGGAGGCTGAAAGTGAGGGCGTTCGGGTGGCTGATAGCGCTGGCTTGCAGTCCCATCAGAACAACAATGGCCAGCAGATCCTGCAGCAGCAGCACGCTGATCATCACCTGCCCGGTATGTTGGTGGTGCAGCGTGGTCGTGGGCAGCAATTTCAGTCCAATGATGGTGCTGGAAAACATCATGGCGGCCCCAATAACGAGGGCTTCACGGGGCAAAAATCCATAAGCCAGCGCTACCGCCACGCCACCACAAAAAAACACGAGCGAACTTAAGCAGGTGACGACCGTGGCCTCGCGGAGCATCTTCAGCAACTGCGTAGGCACCATGTTGAGCCCCAGCAGGTAGAGCAAAAACAGGATGCCGATGTCGGCGATATCCTGCAGCCACGCGGCGTTATTAACCACTCCCAAGCCGGATGGGCCGAGGATCACGCCGACTAACAAATAGGCGACGATCATCGCTTGGCGCGCCAAGAGCGCGAGCGTTGCGAGCACCGCGGCACCCGCGAAAATCACAAAAATCATGAAGACAGCAGAGGTGGAATTCATCGTGCGTGAGTGCTCTTGGCGGCGTGTGACTGGCGGTTAAATCCCCTGTGCGGTGCGCCGAGGCAGCGCGCCGGGTGGCGGTTCGAAACGCGGCGGGCCCAAGGGCTGGCGAGTGCGCCTCGTGGGCGTTTGGCGTCGCCACACCACGCGGGTGTTTTGCTGGGCCTTGGGTTTGAGGCGCGTAAATCACAGCCTACCTCACTGGCTGTTGGGTGAGGGCGGACGCAGCCAACTAGCCCGCAGCGCTGAGTGTGCCGGTTCAGGTTGACGGGCCGGGGGCCGGGGTCAGTCCGGGCACTAGCGTGGCGAGGTCAAGCGGCAGCCCGGCGGCGATGACTTCTTGCAGTTCGAAGATATTGCCATCGGGATCGCGTCCGTAAGTGGTGCGCACCACCCCGCCGATGTCGAGCGGCGCGGTGTGAAATTCGACTCCCGCGGCACACAAGCGGGTGTATTCGCCGATGACGTCGATCACATCAAAGCAGATATGGGTGATCCCTGCATCGCAGGCGCGTCGCCCGGCTAACGGTGGCACGCCCAGCGGATGGAGGTACTCGAAGATTTCCACAAAGGTGTTACCGGCCTTGAGCAACGCCGTTCTGACGGCTGAATCGGTGGGACCCACGACTTGATCGGCCGCCGTGCTGCCGCGCTGCCAGTCGTAGCTGGTCGCGAAGGGTAGGCCCAGCAGGTCACGATAAAAATGCAGCAGCCGCTCGAAGTTGCGGGTCGACAATGAAACGTGATGGACGCCCCTGATCATGGTGATAGCTTCCCGTTTTCGGCGTGGTTGAGTGGCAGTTATCTCGGCGCTATAAGTGCTGCGGCCAACCTCGGCTGGTGGTGCTGCGCCCGCCCAGAATCGGACAGGACTAGCGGCGCGGTCAACCGCTTTCTTCCCTCCTGGGCGAGGCTCGATGCGCTTCCTGAGCGCGCCGAAACGGGGACCCTCAAACCAGTTTGTTTCGCCAGCCCTCAGGTCGCGCAGGGTGGCATGTTTGCCCCCCCATCGTTTTGATTACGCTCAGCGAGCGTAGACAAATGGCACGCGGAATTATTAAGAATCTGGCGGCTGGTGAACCATTTTCTGGCGATGACGATGGGAACACCCCGCCGGGTGAGGTGGCCGGCGGCGGCTCGGTGCTCCAGCCGCATGGCGGCGAGTGCTGCCACTTGGGCGGTGGTCACCCCAGACTCCTGCACAGCCCCGTGGCCGTTAGGCGTCTAGTTCCGGGTAGTGGCGAAAAATCCCGTGCTCGTTAAACGCAATGCGTCGGCTCGAAGCCAAGTACGCCGCGAGTTTGGGACGCTGGGCCACCCGGTCGTGCAGCGCGATGAGCAGGGGTAGGGCGTTCTCTGCGCGCGCCATGGCCTTGGGGAAGGCATACCGCAGACCCTCGACCAGCTGGAACATCGAGGTATCCACATAGCTGATGACGTTGCCGACCAAATGGCTGGGACCGTGGCTATTACGCGCCAACACAC
>CAIPNE010000447.1 GCA_903866355.1 uncultured Gammaproteobacteria bacterium | reverse complement strand
CGATGTGGGCCCCAATCTGTTGGGCGTCAGCGTGTCCTCGTAGCATCACCTGCGTCTGGTTATCACCTTGCGCGTCGCGCTCCCCATGGGCGCTCAGGGTGACTGGCATGGTGTCCAGCGTGGCACTGATCTGATCGCCGAACCAACGGTGTTCAATGAAGTTAATGCGTCCGGTTAACGCCTCCAACGCCAGCCCGTCGTGGGGCGAATGGAGCCTGTTTGTGAGGAAGTCCACGTGCCCGCTGGCGAGGTGGGGGGCACCGTGATGCAGCCCCAGATTGAGATCGAGCGCGAGGTCAAAAGGGCCCTCTAGCACGAGTCCTTCTGAGGATTTGGTGAGGAGATTTTGCAGCGGGCTTTGCGCCAACATCTGCTGGACGTCGGTGAAATTCGTGTGCAGGGTGCCTTGGGCGAGCAACACGGGGACCGTGCTGAGGACATCCTCAATGCGCAGGTTGATGTCGCCGGCCTGCGAGTCAGCAAACGTGGCCGCGCTGAGGGTCGCTTGCAGTGTGCGCCCGGTAACGGTGCCGTGAGCGGCGACCGTGGTGAGCGGTAGCCAGTCGTGCGAGAACTTAAAGCTGGTGTCGGAGAAGGCAAACTCGGCGCTAAAAACGCCCTCGCCGTGGTCAAACGGAAAGTCCGCGAGATTGCCCCGCAGCGCCACCGAGATTTCCTCTAGCTGCCCGCCGCTAAAGGCCTCTTGCAGCCATTTTTCGCCCCGCTCGGGCAGCGCGCCATGGGGCACGAGGGTCTGCAGCGCATTGAGTGGGCCAGGCCCAAGGCGCAATGCCACATCCAGCTTGGGCCGTGCGCCGGGTTGCCACTCGGCCGAACCTTTAAGCTGGAGCGGGAGACCCTGCACGGTGGCTAGCAAGCCTGGCATTTGAACCTGCCAGCCAGCGGCCTGTGAACGCCAGACAACAACCCCGGTGGCCGCATCCACCTGCACGCCAGCGGGGAAATGATCGGTCTGCTGCACCTGAAAATTGTTGGTGTTCAGCGCCACGGCACCACCGCTACGATTCACCGCAAAACCACCCGCGAAGCCGGTGAACCCTGGCAGGGGATGGCGCGCCGCGAGTCCGACCGCGTGGAGTTTTCCCGCCACATAAATCTGCCAGGGTGTGGCGCTTGCGGTGGCCAGTCCCAGCCGAACCTCGCGCAGTTCGCCCTGCGGTGCCAACGTGCGCGACCAATCGGCGGGGACGCCGGGTAGCTGGGCGAGCAAGTCGGCGGGCAGCGCCTCGCAGAGCAGTGCCAAGCGCAGCGTATCCACACCCAGTGTCAGCGTGCCGCGCAGGTTCAAGGGGGAGGCGGTGGATGGCTCATTCGGGGTGGCTGAAAAATCGGTGAGTGCGAGATCCCAGCGGTCATTCTGCGCTTGAGCCACGCCGCGCAGCGTTAACACCCGCAGCGACTCGGCTGGCTGGGCGAGGGTCAGTTGCGCATCGAAGGCGGCACGTTCCAGCGCGTGGGGGCTGAAGCGTAGCCACACGCGGCCGCTTAGCGTGGCGGCTTCCAGCGCCGGCTGCGGGTGGCCAAGGAAACGGGCGAGTGCTGGCAGAGGGGCGGCGCGCAACATCAGGCGCAATTCAGCGCGGCCCTGCGGATCTGCGTGCGGGAGATCCAATTGGAAATCCGTGGTATCTGCCGGTGCCGCGCTGCTCGCGGCTAGCCCCCGGATGCGCGTGGTGCCGTGCACTTGGCGCAGCAGAAGTGCCGGGCTGATAAAGGTGACGGGCGGCGTGTCGGTGTGCCGGTCTGTGAAGTTTACGGTGGTGCCGCGCACGGCAATGCGGGGTTGTCGCAGGATCCAGTCGAACACCGGCGAGTGGGTTGGTGGCATGCCGGCGATGCCAAAATGGCCGTCCGTTTCACGGCTGACGCCTAGCCCTAGCCCGTCGATTTCCAGGCTATGCAACACGGGTTCGCCCCGGATTAGGGATGCCAGCGGTGCCAGACTAATTTGCACTTTGGCACAGTGCATCGCCGCGCTGCCATCCGGCTTGGGCATGACTTGCAACGCATGCAGGATGATGCGCGGCCGCGTACCTGACCAATCGGCATCCACCCCACCCAGCGCGATAGGCAGGTGGCCGAGTTCGGTCACCCACCGGGCGACGTTGGCGGGTTGCTGATCAAAGCGCTGCAGCGCGTAACGCAGGCCCACACTGAGCAGGGCTGCGACCACCAGAACCCCCGCCAACAAGTGCCAGGTGGTGAGCAAGAGGCGATGAAGAAATGAACGCATGTTAATTATTTAGAGCAGAACGACGTCGTACTGTTCCTGCGTGTAATTCACCTCAATCTGAAACCGAATGGGAATGCCGATGAATTCCTCGAGTTCTGCGATGCTGGTGGACTCTTCATCGAGGAGTAAGTCGACCACCGCACGGGAGGCCACTACCAGCATTTTCTGCGCGTTGAACTGCCGCTGCTCACGGAGAATTTCGCGCAGAATTTCATAACAGACGGTTTCCGGTGTTTTTTGCGAGCCCCGCCCCGCGCAGGTTTTACACGGTTCGCACAAGACGTGCTCAAGGCTCTCCCGAGTGCGCTTGCGGGTAATTTGCACCAAGCCCAGTGACGTCACTTCGCTGATCGAGATTTTCGAGTGGTCGCGCTCAACGCTTTTCTCCAACATGCGCAGCACCTGCCGACGGTGTTCCTCCTCCTGCATGTCGATGAAATCAACGATGATGATGCCGCCCAGATTGCGCAGGCGCAGTTGGCGAGCGATGGCCTGTGCCGCTTCGAGGTTGGTCTTGAAGATGGTTTCTTCAAGGTTGCGATGCCCCACAAAGCCACCGGTGTTGACGTCGATGGTGGTCATGGCCTCGGTTTGGTCGAGCACTAAGTGGCCGCCTGATTTGAGGTCTACTTTGCGCTGGAGTGCGCGCTGAATTTCGTCCTCGGTGGAGTAAAGATCCATGATCGGCCGCTCACCGGGGTAGTGCTCGATGCGGGGCACCAACGCGGGGACCAGTTGCTCCGCGAACGTCATGACCCGCCCGAAGGTTTCGCGAGAATCGATACGGATTTTCTCGACATTGGCCGCCGAGAGATCACGCATGACCCGTAACACCAGCGGTAGGTCTTCATAAATAATCGCGGGGGCTGGGGCGGCGCTGATTCGCTCGGCCAACGATGCCCAGAGCCGCAGCAAAAATGTGGTGTCGGCTTGGAGTTCGGTCGCGCTGGCGCCTTCGGCGGCGGTGCGAACGATAAACCCCCCTCCCTGGGCTACCGGGACACTGCCAGCGGCCTTGCGTTCGTCGCCGGCGTCGACCAGCGGTGCCAGACCGGGCTGGAGGGCGAGGACAATTTCGCGCAGGCGTCGCCGTTCGTCCTCGTTTTCGATGCGCTGGGAGATCCCCAGCGCATTGCTATACGGCATGAAAACCAAATAACGCGAGGGGATGCTGAGGTAGGTGGT
>CAIPNE010000446.1 GCA_903866355.1 uncultured Gammaproteobacteria bacterium | reverse complement strand
GTTGTCCATGAACACGGCGCGCGATGAGGCCAGCAGCACATCGCAGGCGAGCGCAAGTTCGAAGCCACCGGTGACGGCCGGACCGTTCACCGCCCCAATGATGGGGAATGGACAGTCCCAGATCGCGCGCCACGGATCGGTAGTCCCCGAGATCCCGCCGGCCAGATATTCATCGAGCTTGCCGATATCCAACCCTATAGCAAAGCCGCGTCCTTCACCGCGGAGCACGACGACGCGCACCTCGTCTTGGTTCTGATCCGGATGCGCACGCTCGCTGATGCCATCGAAAGCCTGTGCAATGGCCTTCATCATCCCCACCGTCATGGTGTTGTAGGTTTCGGGGTCGTTCAGGGTGACAACATAGATGCCATCGTCGCCGACGAGTCGGTCGACAACAACGACGTCATTCGGTCCGTAACCCGCCACTCGCGTTCGATCTTTCATGCGTCCTCTCCCGTCAATGCAACTGTTGTGATGAGGTGAGGCACGGGCCTTGCGGCTGGCGTGCCGCCTGCTTTTTCGCAGAGCGTTTCATGCCCACCCCTGTGGGCTAGTGCCATCGTAGACGCCACCGGGATGGTTTCATAACCGCACGTCGTTAGCGGCCCAAACCAGGGTTGCGCCCGGTGCTGACTCAGCATGGCTTGGTGGGTAGCATGGCGCTTCGCTGGTTTAATTTGCAGCGATGAACGACCTTGCCGCCGACATCCTAGGCGGCGACAACTGCCAGCGGCTGCACTCAAAACTGGGCGAAAAAACTTGACCAAAAACACCGCCGCAACGGTTTTTCTCGCCGCACACGGGGTGGCCTATAGCGAGCATCCTTACACCTACGAGGCACACGGTGGCACTGCGGTCTCGGCGCGGGAGCTGGGGGTTGCAGAGCATGCGGTGATCAAAACGTTGGTGATGGAGGATGAGCGTGGGCGTCCGCTGCTGGTGCTGATGCACGGCGACTGTACGGTCTCCACCAAAAATCTTGCCCGTCAGATCGGTGCCAAACAGGTGGCGCCTTGTAAGCCCGAGGTGGCAACCCGCCACTCCGGTTATCTGATTGGCGGCACCTCGCCCTTCGGCACGCGCAAAGTCATGCCGGTGTATGCCGAGCAGGGCATATTCGCGCTGCCGCGCATCTATATCAACGGCGGACGGCGCGGATTTTTAGTGAGTCTCGCACCGCACGACCTCAAATTAGTACTGAACATTGTGGAGGTCGAGGCCGGACTTAAAACCTGATCCAGCGCGTGTGCTGGGTGCTGCGTGCTGAGACCCAAGGCCTTGTACAGGACGCCTGTCCCAGCATTGCTAGACGGCTTCTGATGCGTGGCGTGGCAACGCGCAGATGTGCTATATCCTGCGGCAGAATACGCACTCGGAGGACTGATTCGCAAAGCCACCGTCCCAGCCTACGCCAGTGCCAAACTCACTTTGATTGACCCTTTATTAGCCGCACCCCACGTGGGGTGCCAGGCAAGTCCAAGCGCGGGTCCGTGCCTAACACCCGGGCAGACCCAGACGAGCTTCGAGAAAATAAAACCATGATTCAGCCGCCCCCACTCACCGCCACGCGTTGGTTCCAGCATGCGCCCTGTCAGGCAGTCGGCACGACCAACGCCCGCGGCCTCATTCCCGCGAGTCCGAACCAGAAAGGCCACTGTTCATGCTGAATTCGCACCCCCTGCGGGTAGAACTCCACAACGAAGTGCACACCCGGCCGCGCCCTCCGATCAGCACGCCCCACGTGATGGCTCACGCCGCTGTGATGCGCGTACAAGCCCAGCAGAACTGCCCACAGGGGCTGATCGACTGGTGTACCCGCCAAAACGTTGCCCCACCGCTGCCCAACGCCAGTCATTTTTCGGTGACCCAAGGTTCGCGGCGCCTACGCTTTGAAGGTCACGGAGAGTTCAACGAGTACACGGTATACGCCGCCGCCTGTGAGCCACAGCAACCCTTCGCGCCCAATCCAGCAGATGACTGGCTACAGGATCTGCTCAGCGCGGATCCGGGCGAGGTTATCGCCGCCATCCGGCTCGCCGTCATCAGCGCCGATACGCTCAGCCCTGACCACCAGAAGGTGGCGGCCCTGTTCGTTACAGCGAGTGAGTCTGAGGGCTGCGAGCTGGCTGCTGCGGGTGTGTGCGACAACGCGGCGGTGTTGTATTCAGATTTTCAACTTGATGCGACCGGCTTTGGACGCTTCCTGATTGTTAATCAATCGGCCCGTCCTACTCAGATTGGGCATATCGTCCAAGACGTCATTGATATGGAGGTCTACCGGATGATGGCCATGCTGGCCTATCCGGAGGCCCGCGAACTTGACAGCGTCTTGCGGGAACTTGAGGCCGGGTTGTCGGGCGTCGTGGCGAGATTGGATTTTGCGGAAACCAGCGAAGAGCCGGCGATTCTGCAGGACGTGATCCGAATGGCTGCCGAAATCGAGCAGCTGTCGACTTACAGCGCCTACCGCCTCGATGCAGCGGTAGCCTATCGCCGGCTGGTGACAAAAAATCTCGCCGACCTGCGTGAATCGCGTTGCGAATGGTTAGAAACGCCCACTCAGTTTCTCGAGCGTCGTTTCGAGCCGGCCATGAATTATTGCGAGGCCGTCAACGAAAGACTCAAGTCTGTGTCAGCGCGGGTTGGGCGGGCCAGTGAGTTATTGGGCACGCGGACCGAAATCGATCGCGAGCGCCAAAATCAAACCCTCCTCGCCGCAATGAATCAAAGGGCCGGCGTACAGTTGCGCCTGCAAGAAACGGTGGAGGGCCTGTCGATCGTCGCCATTTCCTATTATTCCACGGGCCTTTTGGGCTACGTTTTTAAGGCGACTGAAAAGGCAGGCGCACCGGTTGCCTACGAATTGCTGACCGGCTTAGCGGTTCTGCCCATCGTCCTCGCCGTGAGATTCTTTTTGCATCGCTCGCGCCATCGCATCAACTCAGCGGCACTAGACGAGCACAGCTAACGCTGAGGCGCATTATCACGCGCAGCTTCAGGAGCATGATGAAAGCGCCACGCCCAGTGCTGGGCGTGCGCCACGCCGGCTACAGCGTTCGTCAGTCCACCCGGCCCTGTGCCCTGCGCCGCGCCTCACTGGCCGGCACATCCACCCCGTTCACCCGGCCGCGCGCATCCCGCGTCAACACCACGCCGTAGATCGATTCAGCCTGCGCCTCGCTCACCCAACGCTCCTGCACATCGTGCAGTACCCGCTGGAGGTCGCGTTCTAGCGGCGAACCATATCCCCCGCCACCACAGTCGCGCCCACGGATGAATTCGCCGGGTTGTAGTTCCACATTGATAAAACCTTCTACTTTCGTCTCGTGGCCATCGGGACGGAGTATGTGGTCTTGTGAACAAGTGCCATCGTGACCGCCGCGCACACCGCGGGGTGGCGTTTGCCAAGCGTCGGGCGCTGAGACGACGCGGATCGGCCGGGTACGTGGGCCATAAATGACCTCGGTGCCCGGTGCACCGCGATGGCGGCCGGGCCCGCCGCTATCCGGCATCAGACGCAGGCTTTTAACCAGCACGGGATATTTCTGTTCGTCGAGTTCCACGCTGTCGCGATAGAGCAGGCCTGCACCCACCGGTATCAGCAGATTGATCCAGCCATCAGAGATGGGTGAGGCCGGGCCACCGCCACCCATCAGGAACATCTGATTGATAAAGGCGCGATTGCCATGGCGGGCGTCTTCGCCGGACACCACGGCGCAGCCCGAGGTTAACGAAGGATTTCCTTCCGCCAGACCCCAGCCCTCACCGATGCCAGCAAACGCCGCCTGCGTCGCATTGACCAACCGGTCGCCGACGTTGGTGGTCGCTACCGAGCAACTGTGCGGGAAACGCGGAATACCCACCACGCAGTTCTCGCGCAGGTGCACCCGGATGCGGCGAAAGGTGCCGGCGTTGTGCGGGATGTCCGGCTCTAGGCAGTTGAACACGCCGGTCATGACGTTGTTGATGGCGCACGCTTCGCTTTCGTTCAGCCCACAAGGTAGACAGTCTGGATTGTCACGCAGGTCGATATCGATATAGGCGTTGGCGGGATCAATTTCCAGCACCACCTTCAGCGGAATACCGTCCGGGATCACGCCGGGGATGGGATCGTGCCGGGCGTGATTTTCCAAGCGGCCCGGTGGCAGCCGCTTAATCTCCTGCACGATGCGCCGCTCGGAATAATCGAACCACGCCTGAATGAAGGCCTTGAGGGTCGCGACGCCGTATTGTTCCACGAGGACTTTCAAGCGGCGTTCGCCAATGCGGGCCGCCCCGATGGCGGCCAGATAATCGCCATACCATTGGTCCGGCACACGGATGCGCTTGCGGCACATGCGCATGATGTCTTCCACGTTGCGGAAATCTCGCTGCACGCGCACGCAGGGAAAAATTAGCGCACCTTCCTCGTAAATGTCTTTGGCCGAGGCGTGATAGGTCGTGGGAATACTGTTGCCAATATCGGCCTGATGCGCCTTGGCGACCGCCGTAAACAAATGTACGCCGGCACAAAACACCGGTACCAGAATGGTGTGGTCGGCCGGATGGGTGTTGCCCAAATAGGGATCGTTATGCAAAAAGGCATCGCCTTCGCTTAAATCCGGATGCAGATCCACCATCGAGCGCGCTTGTAGGTGGGTACCAAACACATGCACTGGCGCGGCTTCGGCCGTGGCCAGCAAATCGCCCTCCCCGGTCACTAGGCAGCAGGAAAAATCCCGCGACATCGCGATGACAGCCGAGCGCGCGGCACGCAGCAGGGTGTTGGTCATCTCGCGCACAATGGCATCCATGCGATTGCTCAAAACGGCGAGCAGCACCGGATCAAAGGTCTCCTGGGTTGATGGGGTATTCATGCTTCCACCTCCAGCAAATAGTGGCCATAAGGGGTGACAGTCGCGATGGCATACGGGTACACCACGATGGTAGTCGTGGGCTCCTCGATGATTGCTGGACCGACTAGGCGGTCGCCTGGCATTAGGTCTTCACCGTAGTACACGGCGGCCCGGGCGGGCTCTGCTTTGAGCAAACCAAAATGACTATCGCGCAGATAGCGGGGCGCAAGGCTGTGGGTGCGCTGGCGACCATCCGGTGCTTGGACACCCCGTGGGAGTTGCGCACTAATGCGCGCGCGCCAGTTGATGCATTCCAACGAATTATGCGGATCGCGCACCGCAAACACCCGCTCATGCTCGGCGTGAAAATCGTCGATTAATGCCTGCAGCGCGGCCGCGTTGGCCAGCGTTGGCGCGCGCAACGCCACTTGCAGTTCCCAGATTTGACCGGCGTAGCGCGCCTCTACCGACATCGACTGATGAAATTCCCGCAGGCCACGCTGCCGAAGTGTGGCGGAGAAGGTGTCAATTTGTGCTTGCAGCGTGGCCAGCGTGGCATTCACCGCGGCGTAGTCAAAATTGGCCGTAGAAGCGAAGCGGCTCGCGTTGAACTCACGCACGATGTCTGAGAAGTGCGCACCGCAGGCACTCAGCGCACCTGCCGTGCGGGGAATGAGCACACGCCGCATACCCAACGAACGCGCAATCGGCACAATATTGAGGCC
>CAIPNE010000445.1 GCA_903866355.1 uncultured Gammaproteobacteria bacterium | reverse complement strand
GTCGATGACGAGCCCGATCAAAGGGCCTTGTGCCGGTCCATTCTTCAGCCGCCGAAGTACGAGGTAGTGGAGGCGGCAGACGGCAACGAGGCGCTTGAGTTGGTGGCGGCACAAGATTTCGACGTCGTGGTGCTCGATAAACGCTTGCCGGGTCTGGATGGTGAGGTGGTTTGCCACAAAATCCGCAACGAACTGGGCAATCTGTTGCTACCGATCATCATGGTGACGGGTGGTGGCGGTAGCACCAGCGCGCTGACATCCGGGCTGCGCGCCGGTGCGTCAGACTTCCTCCACAAGCCCTACAGTGCACAAGAATTTGCCGCGCGCATCGATGGTGCCATTTACCGCAAACGGCTCACTGACCAACTGGAAAGCGCCGAGTCTGTGCTTTTTACGTTGGCGCGGATGGTGGAGGCGAAAGACGGCAATACGGGCGACCACTGCACGCGTCTCGCGCAGTATTCAGTGCGCTTCGGGCAGGCATTAGGGCTCAACGGAGAAGCGTTACTAGCGCTGCGCCGGGCTGGGGTGATGCACGACATCGGTAAAATAGGAATCCCCGAGGTCATCCTGCTCAAACCCGGTAGCTTCACGCCCGCTGAATGGAACGTCATGAAGACCCATACGGTGATCGGCGAGCGCTTGTGTGGCGGCCTCAAGAGTTTGGGCCTGACAGTGCCGATTATCCGTTCCCATCATGAGCGCTGGGACGGTAGCGGTTACCCCGATGGCTTGCTGGGGGAGGAGATTCCGCTGCTGGCGCGGGTTTTTCAGATTTGTGATATCTACGACGCGCTCTCCTTTGCGCGCCCTTACAAGCCGGCGCTGCCCACCACTGAGGTTCGGCGTATCCTCCTCGAGGAAACCGCGCGTGGCTGGCGTGACCCGAGACTGGTTGAGGTGTTCCTCGGCCTAGTAGATGGCGATCCCGACGCCTTCATGGTGCGTGAGGACGTGGGCGACGATCTGGGCCGATCGCTGTTTGATGATATTCAACGCGCGGCAGAGCAGACCGACCTACCGTCCCCGCTACGCGACCCCAACGCATGACCCCCGCGCCGGCCGAGCCGCGGCGGCCGGCGATGCGTGTTTCAACAGAAAACGCCGATCTACTGCCGCGCTGGTCTTTGCGCCGCCTAGTGCCCGTGGTTATTTTGGCAACCAGTTTACTGGTGTGTGCCTTGGGGTTCGGTTTGCAGCGTTACTTGCAAGCCCAGACGGTGCTTGAGGCCGCGCACCAAACTCAGACTGACACTGCCGCCGATTTGGCCCGTCACTATGCCAACAGCGATACGTCGGGCTTAGCGAAAGTCCTTGAAGCACTCATCCGCGACCCCTCCGTCAAGACGGCGATACTTTTAGATGAGCATCTGCGCACCTTGGCAACCAGCCAGCAAACTGCAGCGGGTGTCGCGCTAGCGTTGGCCGACTGGCCGAGCTTGACCCCCCGTGATTTCACCCAGAATACGCGCAAGGCCGTGCTCTCGGGCAACGAGCTCATCACGCTGGCGCAGGTGCCGCTGTCGGCGGCGCCCCTTCCAGACCGCCAGGGTTGGTTGCTGATTCAGCGCGATTTGGCACCGGGTAAAACGCAATTGTCTCGGTGGCTCTGGTGGCAGGCAGCCCTGGTGATGACGGCTTCGTTGCTGACAGCGCTGCTGCTGTGGGCGTTATTTGAGCGGGCGTTGCGACAGCGGACGGGCGCGTTAAGAGGCGAGCCGCAGCGGGCAGATAAGGACTCCCCGGCCCCAACGAGTCTCGCCCCAGCGTCGGCGCAGGATGAGGGCGCGCGCCAGTACCTCACGATGCCGACCCATCTGACCGCGAGTGCATACCCCCAGCAGGGGTTAGCACTGCTGGCGCGCGCCGAGTCGGGCGCTGATTTCTGGGACCAACTCACGCAAGCGATTAGCACCGGACTGAACGTGCGCTGGTCGGGGATAGCACTGTTGGGGGACACGCCAGCGACCATCGAGGTTGTTGCGTTCCGGGACTCTGGTCTACCCGCTGCGCCCTTCAGCATGGACGCGCTGGGTTCCCCATGGGCGTTAACGACCCGACCAGACCACATGATCCTCGTCCCCAAGGAATTGTCGGCTCTGTTTACCCTACCTGGCGACCTCGCCCAACGGGGCGCCGAGTGTTATCTCGGGTATCCCATTGTGGACAGTGAAGCCCGTGTTTTCGGCGTGGTGTGGGCGATCAACGACCAACCCTGTGTCGAGGATCCGGCGGTCGCGGTGTTGCTAGCCTTGGCAGCGCAGCGTGTCGCGTCCGAGCGCCTAAACGTCTCGGCGCAGGACACTTTACAAGTACAGCAGGAACGCCTGAATGCCATCGTTCGGGCTGGCAGATTGGCCATTTGGGAATGGCATGTTGCTACCGGTGAGTGCTATTTCGGTGGCAATTTCGCCACCATCTTGGGTTGCGACAGGGAGGACCTAGCGCCGGTGCTCGAGACTTGGCGTGCGCGGATT
>CAIPNE010000444.1 GCA_903866355.1 uncultured Gammaproteobacteria bacterium | reverse complement strand
TTACCGCCGGTCCAAATCTCGCCCCAGTGCTGACCGCCGCCGTCGATGGTCAGCACCTCGCCATTAATAAAACCGCCGGCCGGCCCACCCAAATAAATAATCGCTTGGGCAACTTCCCAAGGGGTGCCCGCCCGCATCAAGGGGTTGGTCAGGGGATATTTACTACGTGCGGCTTCCGAATACACCGCCCAGCCCTCCGTTTTAATCGCCCCCGGCGCCACGCAATTTACGCGCACACCCAATGGGGCCCACTCCACCGCCAGCGCCTGCGATAAAGCAATCACCCCGGCGCGCGCCGCACAGGTATGCGCCACCCCATGTAAGCCCTGGGGCACGACGACGACGTTAACAATGCTCCCCGTCGTGCCGGTCTCGCGCCACTTAAGAGCCGCCTGCTGCATCATGTGCCAGGTGCCCGAAAGATTGGTGTTGATGACGGCATTCCAGCCTTTTTCGGAATAATCGATCGCCGCTTGCGGAAACTGCCCGCCCGCACTGTTGACGAGTAAGTCGACCCGTTCATGACGGTCCCAAATATTGCGCATAGCGCGCTCAACCCGCGCGCGTTCGCGGATATCTACGGGCTCGTAATCGGCATCGAAACCCAGATCGCGCATGACTTCCACCACCGCCAGCAGCTTTTCATCGCTCCGGCCACACACCACCACGACCGCGCCCAAGCGGGCCGCCAACCACGCGGTAGCCCGGCCAATACCACTGCCCCCGCCCGACACCACCACGACTTTGTCGCGCAGAAAATCGGGCGCAAAGGCCGTTGGAAGTGCCATCAGTTCGGCCTGCGCGTCGACGGCCGCGGGCCCAGTGCTTGGGGTCTCGTTGGGGGGGGTGTCGGTCATCTGAGTGCCCTTTATGCCAGCAATTCGCGGCTGATGATCATCTTGCGAACCTCGGTCGTGCCGGCACCGATCTCCAATAATTTGATGGCGCGGTAAAGCCGGTTGATTTCCGCTTCCCACATATAGCCAAGCCCGCCATGGATTTGCAGCCCCTCGTTGAGCACGCTGTTGAGCGTATTGGCGGCGTACATTAGGGAGGCTGCGGTCAGCGCATGAATTTGCCCCCGGCCGCCGGCCCCTACCTCTAAATCGTTACCGGCCGCGAGCACGCGATAACAAAAAGTTTTCATGGTTTCGACCCAGACGTACATGTCAGCAATTTTTGCTTGAATCATCTGGAAAGACGCCAACGGCTTACCAAACTGCTCGCGGGTCTTGGCGTATTCGATCGACAGCTGCAGCGCGCGTTCCGCGATCCCCACGCAAATGGGCGAAATAACCGCGCGCTCCAGATCAAGCCCGCTCATGACCACCGCCACGCCCTGGTTTTCGCCGCCCACGAGATTCTCGGCCGGCACCCGGCAATTATCGAACACCAATTCTCCGGTTTGGCTGCCGCGGAAACCCATTTTTTTCATTTTCTGCGCGACGCTAAAGCCAGGAAAATCTTTCTCCACGATGAACGCCGAAATGCCATGGGCGCCCCGTTCGGGCGCGGTCTTCGCGTACACCAGCAACACATCCGCCACGGGTCCGTTGGTGATGTAAATCTTGCGCCCGTTCAGCACGTAATGCCCGCCGTCGCGTTTGGCGGTGGTGCGCATCGAACCCAACGCATCCGAACCAGCACCGGGCTCAGTCAGTCCTAGCGCACCAATGGCCTTGCCACTGCATAAATCAGGCAAATATTTATAGCGCTGATCATCGTTAGCATTGCGATAGATATTGTTGAGGCAAAGATTTTCGTGCGCGATCCAAGACAGCGAGAGCGCGTAATTCCAGCGCGCGATCGCCTGGCAAACCAGGCCGCTGGTGAAGAAATCGAGCCCTACGCCGCCAAATTTCTCCGGCACGGTGATCCCGAAATAACCTTGCTCGCCAATTTTTTTAAAGACGTCTTCAGGCCACCATTCCTCGTCGTCCATGCGCTGGGACAGCGGGTAGAGTTCATTGCGTGCAAATTTATCCGCCTCATCCAGAATGTTCTGCTGGTCGGGCGTGAGGTCGAAAGCGTTGGTCGTTTGTCCGCCCATGGGCGCGTCAGCTCGCTCGTTCATATGTTTCTCCTAGGGTGGTTGCCCGGACGATAGCCAAAGGGTTTTGCTTTGTCCACGCGGGCACCGAATGGGTTGGGGTTAACGGCCGCGACTAAAAAATGCGTCTAGCGCGGCGAGGGTTTCTGGATGCGCGGCACCTTGCGCGATCGCGCGACCCTCCAGATCAAATTGTTGTTCCAGCGAGTTATTCTGACCCGCGCGCAGCAACGCTTTCAGGCGCCCAATGGCGCCGGCTGGCGCGGCCGCCAAGCGCTGTATGGTGTCTTCCAACACGCCCGTCAGAAGCTCGTCATCGACCACCCGCGCCACGATCCCCAACGCCTGCGCCTCCTCAGCACTCAACGTGGGGTTGGTCGCCATGAGATCGAAGGCGCGCTGGGCCCCGACTATCCGGGGCAGAAAAAACGTGGCGCCGCCGTCGGGCGTCAAACCCGATTTGGTGTAGGCAAAATTAAACTTGGCGGAGCGCCCGGCGATGGCGAGATCCGCCATACAGACCATGCTAAAGCCGCCGCCGGCTGCCACCCCGTTAACGCCCACGACCACCGGCGCACTCAGCCGGTTGAAGCCGAGGATCGCTGCGTGAAAATGCACTGTCATTTCGCGCACATGGGTTTGGATGTGGTCGCGATTTTCGATGAATTCGCGCAAATCACCGCCTACACAAAAATCGCGGCCCTCGGCAGTGATTAGCACCGCCCGCAGGTCCGGCGCCACTTCACACGCACGCGCTGCCTGCGCCAGTTCTTGGGTGAATAGACGATCTACCGCGTGGTGCCGCGCGACATCGGTGAAAACGAGGCGGGCGATCCCCGCCTCGATCGAAAAACGCATTCTGGTATAGCTCATGGCTAGCTGCTCCGGCGGAAAATCAGGCTGTTTGATGCAGAGGATGGAGGTGTTCGGGTTTGGAAATTCGCACTTTGTGAATGACGTGGTCGAGCACGAAGGCAAATACGCCGTCCCATTGTGAGTCAAATTCGCCGCTACGGATGCGCGCCGACAGTTCGGCCACATCGTCGGGAAAGGCGCCAGCGGCGTTGTGCTCGTTGGCGTCGAGCGTGGGCCCCAGGATCAACTCGCGCTCAGCGATAGCCAGTAAATAGCTGGCGCACATCGCGTGATAGCGCTCCTGTCCGCCCAGTTGTTCGGTGATTTCATCCACGAATTCTTTCACGGTGCGGAGAATTTCGATGACGTCGGGTTGGTCGCGCTGCATGGTTTACTCCGTAGACGTCAGGCGTAGTGGCCGAGCAGCGTCATCAGCAACTCGTATTCGATAAGACACGTATTGCGGCCGCACGCAGCAAAGGCTGGGGAGCGTCGTTCGCCGCTCCAATGGCCATGCACCTGCATGATGTTGAGCACCATCCAGCGGACAAAACCAAAAATCTCCCACCAGCGAACTTCGTCCGGATCCACCGCATAGCCGCTGGCTTGCGCATAGGCCGCATAGAACTCAGCACGTTGGCCCATGCCACCCACCGGTAAATCGTGATGGCCGAAGCGCCAAGAACGCAGGCACAACCAACCCAGATCCTCCATCGGCGCACCGAGGTGCGAGCATTCCCAATCCAGTACGGCGCGAATGCCTTCCGGGCCCATGATCATATTGCCGTTGCGAAAATCCCCATGGAGCAACACCCGGCGCGGGGCCGAGGGTCGGTGGCGTTCCAACCAACGCACGGCGAGTTCCAGTGCGGGATGCGCCTCGCCGTAGTAGTCCAGACGCGCTAACTGCGCGGCCAGTGGGTCTTGGCTGTCGGGAGTTTCCGTTAGAAACGCTGCAGCAGCCGGATCGACGCTGTGTAAACGCCCGAGAATTTCGCCCGCTTGGGCACAGAAGATCGCCCGCGCCGGTGCAAACTTCGCGTCCAGCAACAGCCGTCGTGGCAAGGTTTCCCCCGCCACATATCCCACCACATAACCGCGGTCTAGTTCGTCTTCGGGTTCAAATTCGAACACCG
>CAIPNE010000443.1 GCA_903866355.1 uncultured Gammaproteobacteria bacterium | reverse complement strand
GATGGCACCAATCTGGGCATGGCCATCATCCGCGAGCATCTGGCGGGCAAGGGGCTGGGTCTGCACTGCGATTTGCAGAACGAACACGCCATCGTGGGGAATAACATCAGCCTGTTGCTGATGCTGGAGTACGGCAGCGAGGCGCAGAAAGCGCAGTGGGTAGAACCGCTAGCTGCCGGCACGCAGATGTTCGCCTTTGGCATTACCGAGCCCGCGCACGGCTCGGACGCCACGCATATGGAAACCGTGGCTGAAGTGCAGGGTGACGGCTGGTGCATCAACGGCGAGAAAACCTGGAACACGGGTATCCACACTGCGACCCACGATTTAATTTTCGCCCGCACCAGCGGTGAACCCGGCGATGCGCAGGGTATTACGGCATTTTTGGTGCCCACCAACTCCCCAGGCTTCCAACTCGAAGCCATGCTGTGGACGTTCAATATGCCGACCGACCATGGCCACGTGACGTTTAAAGACGTCTATGTGCCGGCCAGCGCGGTGTTTGGTCAGGTGGGTCGGGGGCTGCAGGTGGTGCAGCACTTTTTCAACGAAAATCGCATCCGGCAGGCCGCGTCCAGCCTAGGCGCGGCGCAGTACTGTGTGAATGAGGCGGTGGCTTACGCCAAAGTTCGCAAACCTTTTGGTAAGTCGCTGGCGTCAAATCAGGGCATCCAATTTCCGCTGGTGGAACTCCAAACCCAGTGCGAGATGTTGCGTGCGTTAATCCATAAGACCGCGTGGCTGATGGATCGCGACGGTGCATTTTCGGTGTCAGATAAAGTGTCGATGTGTAATTACTGGTCTAACCGGCTGTGTTGCGAAGCGGCCGATCGGGCGATGCAAGTTCACGGTGGCATGGGCTATTCGCGGCACAAACCTTTTGAACATATCTATCGCCATCATCGGCGTTATCGCATTACCGAAGGGGCAGAAGAAATTCAGATGCGCCGGGTGGCGGGCTACCTGTTTGGCTTTATGTCCCAGCGCGCGCCCAAAGGGGTGCAGGAGGACTGACCCGCATGAGCGTGGCGGACCCAGATTTTCATGCCGCCATTAGCGGTGCATTGGCGCGCGAGCTGCCGGGGTTCATCACCCTGAACAGTTGTGCGCGACTTTCCGGCGGGGCTAGCCAAGAGTCCTACCGATTGGCGGTAGCGAGTACTCACGGTCCTTTGCAGTTGGTCTTGCGGCGCACGCCGGGCGGGGAGCCGCCAGCGCCGGACGCCGAGCAAATTGGCCCGAGGGTCGAGGCCATGGTGGTGCGGGCAGCGCGGGCGGCAGGGGTTCCAGCGGCCGAAATACTGGCTGAACTAGCCCCCCAAGATGGGCTCGGCGAGGGCTACTTCATGGCGTGGCTGGAGGGCGAAGCTTTGGGCAGTCGCATTGTGCGCAGCCCTGAACTCGCCGCAGTGCGTCCCCATTTGGCGCACCAATGCGGGCGTATTTTGGCGCGCATTCATGCCATCGACGTGGTGAGTAGCGGGCTGGACCGGGTGCTAAAAGTGGTGCCGCCGGCGGCGTTGGTCCAGCAGACTTGGCGCCAATACCAGTCCTTCAATACCCCCGCACCTCTCATTGACTACACCGCGCAATGGTTGCTCGCACACTTGCCGCCAGTGCTGCCGCCCACCCTGACCCATGCCGATTTTCGCAACGGTAATCTGATGGTCTCGCCGGCCGGCATTGTGGGCGTGCTGGATTGGGAAATTGCCCATTTGGGCGATCCCATGCGCGATCTGGGCTGGTTGTGCACCGCCTCCTGGCGCTTTGGCGTGCCCGAGTTGCCGGTGGGTGGCTTTGGCGATTATGCCGCGCTATTTGCGGGTTACACCGCTGAATCTGGGGTGATAATTGATGCCGCGCATGTGCGGTTCTGGGAAGTGTTTGGCTCGTTTTGGTGGGCCGTTGGCGCGTTGGCCATGGCCGACCACTGGCGTCACGGGCCCGACCGCACCGTGGAGCGCTTGGCCATCGGGCGGCGCTCCTCCGAGTGTCAAATCGATTGCATCAACCTGCTGATGCCCGGGCGTGCGATGGCGCTGAGCCCCACTCAGCCAGTCACCGACGAACTCCCCGCCACGCACGAACTCTTGCACAGCGTGCGCGATTTTCTGCGCGATGACGTGGCGGCAAGCACGCTTGAACGGCAGCGTTTTTTGGCGCGGGTGGCGGCCAATTCGCTGGATATCGTGCTGCGCGATGCGCAGCTGGGGCCCGCCGCACGCAGCGCGGAACAAGCCCGTTTGGAAGCGTTGCTGGGTACCAAGGACACCCTGCAGGTTTTGCGCTGGCAGTTGGTGCACGGCTTGCGCGAGGGCCGTTTTGCGCTGGGGGATCCGCTGCTCACCACGCATTTACGTCAGACCGTCACGCAGCAAGTTTTAATTGATCAACCCGGCTATCCCGGTGTGCGGCAGATTGTGGGCGGATAGCCAAGTGCGGATCTGCGGGGGGCTTCTGGTAATCTTCCCTCCCGTCCCGTCAGCAAAAAAACCCTAGGAGCAATCTGTATGCGACTCAAAAACAAAGTGGCCGTGATCACCGGTGGCGCGGGCGGCATGGGGCTGTCAACAGTGCAGCGGTTTTTGGCTGAGGGCGCGCGCGTGGTCATCGCAGATTTCAATGCACTCACCGGCGCCCAAGCGCTGGCGGATGCCAGCCAAGCCGGTTTCGGCGATGCCGTGCGTTTCATTCGCACCGATGTCGCACAAGAAGCCGATGTCGCGGCGGCGGTGGCCTATGCGGTACAGGAATTCGGCCGACTCGATATCATTTTTAACAACGCTGGGGTGGGCGGTGCCATTGGGCCTATCTGGGAAATGGAAGAAGCCGAGTGGGACTACACTTTTGCGGTGTTGGTAAAAGGCGTGTTTTTCGGCATCAAACACGCCGCCCGGGTATTCCGAGCGCAGGGTGAGGGCGGGGCG
>CAIPNE010000442.1 GCA_903866355.1 uncultured Gammaproteobacteria bacterium | reverse complement strand
GCGAGGACTCCACACGCGGGACCGTATTTCAAGCTATCCATCAGCCGTGCGCGCGGGTCACTGTCGGGCACGGCACGCGTGTAGCGGCCATCTGCCCGCCACTGCTGGGCCAGCATCCGGATGCCATTGTTCATCCGCCACCCGCCGCGCGCGTGCCGCCGCAACACGCAGCACCGCCCACGCCACCACCCGCCCCAAAAATAGAGATTCCGTGGCTGCCAGCTTGGCGACCTACCCGAGGCTCGCGACCCCCAACGGGGTCGCGAGCAGCAAGCTACCCTTTAGCGGGCCTCGTTCAGAATTTCGCCAAAGCGTTCGACGACTTCCAAGCATTCCTGACGGCCTGGGTAGTATTTGCCTTCGTTGACGGGATTGCGCGTCCGGGTGCAGATCCAATCGGGGTTGATGTGCTCCTTAATTTCGCCCAGGCGATCGAGCCATTTTTGGCGATTACCCAAGCACAGGAACATGTTTTCGATGGTGTCGAGCATATTGGTCGGTGTGGCGTCCGGCGAGAGTCCTTTCTCCGCATAGAAGCCCCATTCGCGCACCCAGCGGTGGCCGTGCTTTTCGCGCAAGTCGGTTTCGTCACCCAGCCAACCGTCAAAGCCCATCGTGAATTGCCAATTCTTTTTGCCCAGTTTGTCGGCCTTCTCGCGCATGGCCTCCACTTGCGGCTTCAAGGTTTTAATCTCCGGGGGAAACCACAAGCACCAGCCATCCCAACGCAACGCGCGCTCTAAGGCTTTGTCAGCAAAAGCACCAATCCACACCGGCGGGCGCGGCTGCTGGTAGGGCTTGGGCGTCATTTTTACGCCCTCGTAATTATAAAACTCGCCGTGATAGTTCACGGTTTCTTGGGTCCAACACGCTTCAATAATGTCCATGACTTCTTCAAAGCGTTTGCCGCGCTTCTCGTAGGGCACGCCAAAACAACGGAAATAGTCTTGGTGGTAGCCAACGCCTGCGCCAAAGGTCAGCCGGCCACGGGACAGGCAATCGATTTGGGCGAGTTGCTCAGCGAGGTGCACCGGGTGGTGGAAGGTGGGCTGAATGACGGTACAGGCCAGTTCGACGCGTTTGGTGCGGGCGGCCAGCGCGGCCAATTGGGTGATGGTATTAGGCCACCAGGTTTCCGGTCGCTGATGGCGCTCTGGTACCCACAGCCCGTCAAAGCCCACCCGCTCCGCAATTTCCGCCTCCTGAATACAGTGTTCCATCGCATCGGCAACTTCCGGGCCGGTGGGTGGCGTGGTTTGGTCGTACGGGCCGAAGTGGGTATCGGGCATGTAAGCAATTTTCACGGTTTGACTCCCTCGAGATAGTTTCTGTGGCGGGCTGAAGTTTAGACACCGACCGGTGGGCTCACAAGGTAGGCGCACACGCGCTGGCCGGCTCCCCGGCAGGCTTGCTCGGTGCGAGCAGCCGCGCGTTTATCATTGACGCCGGTTTGTCCGCAAACGTACTATTTGCACCGAATTTTCCGATATTTTTTAGCGGTTGGGGCCTCCCACCGCGTCCATTGCAGTCTGGGAGCAACCATGATGGCCGTCGTCAACGAACGTAAACAAATAGTCCCGGCGCCGACGCCCAGCGCGGCGCCAACACTGCGCCAACAAGTCGCGCAACGTGACCGGCTCACAGCAGAAACCGGGCACTACTACGGCATCACCGAGCTGTCGCTGCGCGACGCTGATCCCATCAAATACGAACGTTTTTATAACAAGCTACACGCAGCGGTGTTGGCGGCACGCGAATCCGCACGCTTTGTGGCGGCCAGCCCAGGTTCGCGCGAAATGGGCGAATGCCTCTGGGGCATCACCACGCCCGAAGGCGACACGCTAGCGGTCTCGATGGGCTTTTTGTCCCACACCGCCATTTTCCCGGTCGCCATCCGCTACATGGCCGACAACGATTACGACGTCAACGACGGCATCGAAGACGGCGACGTCTATGCCGTATCAGACGGCAAAACGGGCGGCGTACCGCATCCCGGCGACTTCTATTCCTTCACCGCCATTGTGGAAAACGGCGAAGTACTTGGCTGGGCGGTGGGTATCAACCACCTCATGGAAAACGGCGCCCCGGTCGCCGGCTCCTGGGCCACTTTCTCGGTAGACACCTTCATGGACGGCTTGGTGTGCCCGCCCATGCGCACCGGGCGCAAGCTCAAGCAAGAATCTTGGTGGAAAGCCATCTGGGAGCGCCGCACACGCGCCTCCGTCATGAACATCCTCGACGACAAAATGCGTTTGGCCGGTTGCGCCATGATCAACAACGCGGCGCACATTCTGTTGGCCGAATTCGGTGCGGATTACTACAAGCGCGCCGTGTGCGAGGTTATCGAAGAAAGCCGGCGCATGATTTTGGACAATATGCGCGCGCTCATGGTGCCCGGCACCTACAACGGCTGCGCGTTCCGACTGGTGAAATATGAAGGCTTGCAACACGTGTGGTCGCACGCCGACAAAAACACCCTCATCCACGTCCGGGTCAGCGTAGAGCCCAACGAAAAAGGCATGTTGCTGGACACCGAAGGCAGCTCGCGATGGGGCTACCACTCCTACAACGCCACCCCGGGTGGCGCCGACGCCGCGGTGTTCTTGGGCATGATCAACAGCTTCGCCCACAACACCAAAGTCACCGCCGGCATCGAACTCGCCGTGCAGCGCCACTATGCTTACGGCAGCATTTATAACCCTGACTACGAGTTCACCAGCAATGCCAACTTATGGGCACAAACGGTCGCCCTGAACAGCATTGCTTTTAACGCCATTTCGCGCGCCGCTTTTTCGCGGGGTTACCTGGAAGAAGCGTTCACCGTAGACGGTAACTGGGGCGCCTTCCAGGGTGCCGGTACCACCAGCGATGGCACCAGCTATGGCTTTACCAATTTCGAGTGGTTAGGCGGCACGGGCCGTGGCGCGTGGTGCTACAAGGATGGCGAACCGCTGGTGTGGGCGGCGTGGTCACAAATTGCCACTATCGGCGACGCCGAAGAATTTGAGTCCTGCGTGCCCCCACTTTTCTACTTGGGCCGCAAACTCCTGCCCGGCTACTTCGGCTATGGCAAATATCGCGGTGGCCCGGGTAATTCCTCCGTCCACTGGTGTGTGGATCCCGGCAAGCATGTCGCCTTAACGCGCCCCAACGGCGGACTGTCGTGCACCACCTCGGTAGGCCTTGGCATGAGCGGCGCCTATCCAGGCCCCGGTTCTTTCATGATCTCAGCGCGTGGCACCAATCTGCCCGAGCTCATCGCCGATGGCGAAACGCCGCGCGACGCGCGCGAACTGCTGGCGCAAGTCGACAGTGGCCGCCTGCGGGTCGACAACCTCGAGATCTGGAAGAGCGACTGCCCAGAACTTGCGCTACTCGACAACGATTTGTTTGTGGACGCGGCGGGTTCCTCCGGTGGCTGGGGCGACCCACTCGACCGAGATCCGGCGCTGGTGGCCCAAGACCTCAACGACGGTGTGGCACCGGACTACGCCTTTGTTAGCAATATGCACGGGGTGGTTGCACAGCAGGATGCGCGCGGCGAATGGCAAGTCGATGCCGCCGCCACCGCCGCGAAGCGGGTCACCTTACGCGCCCTGCGGCTCTCGGAATCGCAAAACGCGGCCGACTGGTGGGAGAGTGAACGCGCCACTGTTCTGGCCAAAGATTTCGCGCCGCAAGTGCACGAAATGTATTGCCAGAGCTTGAGCTTCGCGAAGTTCGATGGGGAATTTCGGCGTTTCTGGCAAGTGCCTGCCGAATTCAGCTTTAATAAGGAATAAGCCATGTCGAACGACACTAGCATCAGCAAAGATCTTATCGGCCAGTTGATCGACGGCAAAATTGACGACGATAACGCGACTCGTCTGCAGCGCCTCCCGCGCAAAGACCACGACCGTTTCGTCGCCTACATCGAAGTGCTCCAGTCCCGTGCCAGCTGGCCAGACCAAATCCTGCTGCGCCTGTGCGACAAACTCTATGTCGTGCGCAACGCGCAGAACCAGCGCGTGGTGAAGTGCGAATGCGGCCACGAGTTCGGCGATTATCGCCAGAACTGGAAACTGGGTTGCAAGGTGCGGGTGCGCCGCACCGCGGCGGCCATGCGCGAAGTCTATGATCCGGCGCCGGCCTGTCCGGAACCGGGTTGGCAGGAAATTCGAGAATTTTTCTGCCCCGATTGCGCGACCCAACACGCCGTAGAAGTGGTGGCTCCGGGCTACCCGGCGGTGTTCGAAATGCTGCCGGATCTCGATAAATTCTATCGCGACTACCTCGGCATACCACTGCCCGACGAAGCGCCCGATTGGTACACCGATCGGACCGAACAGGTTACCCAGCGCTGGGCAGCCAACGCGGCTGGCTAAACAATCGGCTCATCAGCGACGCGCCAGCCGGCGCGTTCGCGTCTAGTTTCATTACTTGCAGGGATCTGCCCATGTCCAATTCTTCGGTGGTGGCGAACGACGATCGCCAATTTATTCTCGCTTTCGATGCCGGCGGCACCATGACCGACGCCATTCTCGTCAAGCCCGACGGCAGTTTCACAGTGGGCAAGTCCATTAGCCGACGCGAAGACGAGCCGCGTAGCTACCGCGAATCCGTCACCGATGCTGCCAATAATCTCGGGCTAACCGCCGAGGAAGTGCACGAACGCTGCGGTGCGGACATCTACTGCGGCACCGGCATGCTCAACACCGTGCTGACCGGCAACGGCCGCAAAGTCGGTCTCTTGGTCACCCGCGGCTTTGAAGACATCACCGTGATGGAAGGCGGCCTGACTTATCTGGGACAAAGCCAGAACGAAACGCTGCATCAGCAACTCCACAAACATACGCGGCCGCTGGTCCACCCTAAAAATGTCCATGGCATCAGCGAGCGCCTGAGTGGCGGCTGCTACCAAGGCAATATCCACCTGCCCCCCGGCCACGAACTCATTGCGCTCAACGAGCGTCAGGTCGTGGAAGCTACCGGCAAACTGCTGGATGCTGGCGTGGAAGTCATCGGCATTCTGTTTCTGTACTCCTTCGTAGATGCGCGCCACGAGCATCAGGCTAAAGCCATCGCCCAGCGGGTGATGCGTGAACGCGGCATGGATCTGCCGGTCGTGTGCTCAGCCGACGTGGCGCCGGTCTCTAAAGAAAACAACCGCCTAAAAAGTCTGCTGTTCCAATGTTTTGCCGCCGAGCTGGTGCGCGACTCCCTCATGGCGGTGGAAACTCAGGCCAAAGCCTACGGTTATAAAGGTCGTCTACTCACGCTGCTGTCCTACGGTGGCGCGGTCAACATGGAATACGAGCGGCTTTACGAGACCATGATCTCCGGTCCTATCGGGGGCTTGATCGGCGCGCAATTTATCGGCGAAAAATTAGGCATTCCGAATATCGTCACCGCCGACATGGGTGGCACCAGCTTTGATGTGGGGCTAATCGTCGAAGGTCGCCTCGGCATGAGCAAAAGCGCCGATATCGCTGGCCACCGTCTGGCCCTCCAAATGGTGGAACTCGATTCCGTCGGCAGTGGCGCGGGCTCGGTGGTGTGGGTAGACGAATACAAACGACTGCACGTCGGTCCGGACAGCGCGGGCGCCAAAGTGGGCGTGTGTCTGAATTTCGACCGTCTGACGGTCACCGACATCAACGTGGTGATGGGTTATGTGGATCCCGACTATTTCTTAGGGGGTCAGGTCAAGCTAGACCGCGACGCCGCGCTGCGGGCGCTGGACATCGCGGTGGCCCAACCCTTGGGCCTGTCGGTCTACGAAGCTGGGGCGGGGGTGCTAGCCATCGTCAACACCCAAATGAACGACCTGCTGCGCACCATGATCGCCTCTAAAGGTTACGACACCCACGATTTCACCCTGCTCTATTACGGCGGCGCGGGCCCCGTGCATATGTATGGCTACGCTGAAGGCATTGAGTTCGCAGACATCATCACCATGCCTTGGGCAGCCGGTTTCTCGGCCTTTGGGGCGGCCTGTTCGGAATACATGCACCGCTATAGCCGCGGTTTGCGGGTGCTCATTCCCAATCAACTCAACGTGGCCGATCGCACCGCGGTGGCGAGCCAAATTCACACCGCGTGGGCCGATTTAGAAGCCGACGCCAAACTTGAAATGTCGCGCGAAGGTGTGGATCCCAACAAGGTGACCTTCCGTTACGGCATCGCTGCACGTTACATCGGACAGCTAGAAAGTTTCGATACCGCGCTGGAAAGCGGCGAAATGGCTGGCCCAGCCGACATCCAACGCCTCATCGACGCCTTTGAAGTGATGTACACCAAGGTCTATCCCGATGGCGCACGCTTCCCCGACGCCGGCTACGCCATCACGGCCGGGCACTTAGAGGCCATTGCACCGAAGCCGCAGCCTGTGCTGGCGGAATATCCTTTGTCCCCCGCCGAACCCGACGCACTGGCCTATGTGGGCAGTCGCGAGGTGTACCACGCCGGACGCTGGACCCCCTTCAATGTCTACGAAATGGCCGCGCTGAAGGCCGGC
>CAIPNE010000441.1 GCA_903866355.1 uncultured Gammaproteobacteria bacterium | reverse complement strand
TTAATGGTGTAGTAAATCATCAGGGTCCACACGGCCAGCGCTAGGGCGAAGGTGGTGTTGACGTCTGCCGTGGGCACGTGCCGCCATTCTTCCAGCCCAAAAATACCGGTGTAGACATATCGGCCCATGAGGTCGATGGGCAGAAAATCCATTGAGTTCATCAGCAGCACCCACACGAAAACCGTCAGCGCTAAGGGCGCAATGGTCGCGATGTTGCCGTGAAATACGCTTTTTACTTGGTCGTTGACGAACTCGATGGCCATTTCGACAATGGCTTGGCGCTTACCGGGTACACCGGCGGTGGCGCGGCGCACGACCAACCACATGAAGCCGAAGCCCAAAATACCGAGCAGCACCGATGTCGTGAGGGAATCGAGATTCACACTCAAAAATGGGTGATCCCCCACCGAGCGCATCATGAAGGACAGATGGTGCTGGATGTAGCCTGAGGGGGTTAGCGCGTGTTCTGCGTGTTCTGCTGCCATACTCGATTTTCGTCTAGTCGTTTCCGTTAGGCGGTGGAGGCACTGGAGCCTTTAAGAATTTCTAGTAAACCAGAGCGCTAACCATTGCGCTTTCAGTGCCAAAAGCACACCACCCAAATACGCAAGCCAGGCGCCCTTGGGGCCTAGGCCGCGGGCGCTCAGGTAAAAAGCGGTGCCAATGAGCAGAAGCTTGCCCATCTCGGCGCCCAGTAGCGCCGCGGCGCTTACCTGACCCGTCAGTTGGGAGCGTGCCATCAGCCCGCAGCCCACCATCAGATTGGGAATGGCAATTGCAGCGCCACCCATTACGCAGGCCAACCCGGCCTGGGTACCCGCACCTAACAGACAGACTCCAGCCAGCGCGCCTACCGTGATGACCTGTAGGGCGAAGGTTTTGGTCAGTACCGCAAACCAAACGCCAGTACTACGATTCACGAGCGGCTCGACTTGCGCCTCGCAGCGCACCATTTCTGGGAGCGCGCGGATTGTAAGAACTTTTGGCGGCGGCCGTCAATTGAAAATTGACGGAAGCGCACCACAGCCAAGCCGCATCCCGCGGATTATTGGATGTGAGCAAGAATGCCATCTAATTCATCCAGCGATCCGTAGTGGATAACGAGCGTGCCTTTGCCCGCGCGGCCGGGCCGAATGGACACCGCGGCCCCCAGTCGCTCGGCGAGGTGGATTTCTAATTGCGCCACGTTAGGGTCGGCGCGCGTGACCGGCGGTTGGCTGGGAGTGGGTTTGGCCAAGGCTCTGACGAGGCTCTCGGTGGCGCGTACCGACAGCCCCTCGCTGGCAACCCGCGCCGCAAGCAGGCCCTGCGCCGGTGCCGGCAGCCCCAACAGCGCACGGGCGTGGCCCATTTCCAGTGCGCCGCTCTCCAACAGCGAGCGTGCCTGCGCACCGAGATCTAGCAAACGCAGCAGATTGGAAACCGCCGCCCGCGACCGCCCGATGGCTTCTGCCACTTCTTGGTGGGTCATTTCGAATTCGGTGATCAGACGCTGGAGCGCGAGCGCCTCCTCGATAGGGTTGAGCTGCTCACGTTGAATATTCTCAATGAGCGCGATGCTCATGACGGATTTGTCGGAAATGATTTTGACGAGCGCGGGCAGTTCGTGCAGACCCGCAAGCTGCGCTGCCCGCCAGCGCCGCTCGCCAGCCACCAGCTCGTAACGAGAGGAATCCGGCAACGGCCGCACGACCACCGGCTGCACCACGCCCTGGGCACGAATGGAGGCGGCAAGTTCTTCTAGCGCTTCGGGCTTGATGTCCAAGCGCGGTTGATAGCGTCCACGCTGGATGAGGTCGATGGGAATGTTAAGTAGCCGGTCCCCGTTAGCGGTCACAGTCACCGGATTTGGCTCATCGTGCGCCACCCCTAGCAGCGCATCCAGCCCGCGGCCGAGCCCCTTTTTTTTGGTCACGGCAATTCTCCCGCGCCGCCCGCGGCCGCCAACACGGCCTCATCGCGTCTGAGCATTTCACCCGCCAAGGCCAAATAGGCCAACGCACCAGCAGACGATTTGTCGTAGAGCAGCGCCGGCAAACCGTGGCTAGGGGCCTCGGCCAGGCGCACATTACGCGGAATGATGGTGCGGTAAACCTTGTCACCAAAATGCTGAAGTAACTGCTGAGACACTTGATTAGCCAGATTATTTCGAGGGTCGTACATGGTACGAAGAAAGCCATCAATGCTGAGTTTTGGATTGAGGACGCGACGAATTTTTTCGATGGTCTGGAGCAAGGCAGAAATACCCTCCAAGGCGTAATACTCGCACTGCGTGGGGATAACGACCGCGTCGGCAGCCACCAGTGCGTTCACGGTCAACATGCTCAGCGACGGTGGGCAATCGATCAGCACATGCGTATAGCCACCGCGCACGGTTTCCAAGGCCGACTTTAGGCGCATTTCGCGCGCCAACTCATCCAGCAAACCGACTTCCGCCCCGGTGAGATCGCTATTGGCAGGCAGCAGATCGTAGGCCATGTCGGGTGGGCGAACGACGGCCTCAGCCACGCTGGCGTGGCCCATGAGGACATCGTAGGTAGAGAGTTTTAGGGTGCGCTTATCCACCCCGCTGCCCATCGTCGCATTGCCCTGAGGGTCCAGATCGATGAGCAGCACTTTGCGCCGGGCCGCTGCCAGCGACGCCGTTAAGTTCACGCTGGTGGTGGTCTTACCGACGCCACCTTTTTGATTTGCGACTGCGAGAACTATCGCCATGGTATTTGTCGACATTGGAGTACCGCTAAAGGCGTCCGGGGACGTGCGTTTCGCCAGCACGAGGGCGGGCGATTATGGCACAAAGTGCTCATGCTCCCCCCACCGGAATAACACCCCGAAGTTTGCCGCAATCGATGACCACCAGATGGCGCTCCTGCCAGCCGGGCACCGCCAGTCGTAGGACTTGGCAGGCAGCAGCGGCAGCGCCCAGGGCCGCAATCTCGGTGGCGGGCGCGCGGCCCTTCAAGGCCAGCAGTTGGCAGCGGTCTGAGTGCAGCGCGGCGGTGGCCTCCAAGAGAAAATCGAGGCTACCTACCGCCTGACAAACCACCGTGTCGGGCAATATTTCGGGGCGCCAGTTTTCGATGCGGTCGTGGACGACAACGATGTTCGCAAGCCCCAGTTCAATGCGCACCTGTTCGAGAAAACGCGCACGACGCGCGCGCGCCTCAATCAAAAACACTTGGTGCGTGGGCTGCAGAATGGCCAGCACCACACCGGGCACGCCATTACCACTGCCTAGGTCCGCCACCAACGGGCCTTTGACGTGCGGCGCAACGGCCAGCGCGTCAACGATAAATTTCCCGGCAAACTCCGCCGCCGTCTGCGCACCCGTTAAATTGGCATGGCGGTTCCAGCGCACGACGAGGTCGGCGTAGGCGGCGAGTTGCTCTAGTGTCCCAGCCGGGGGAGTTTGGTCCAGTGCGGCGGCCACCGCGGCAAGCGCCTCGCTGACGCTCAAGGCGAGGTGTTTCCAGCCACCGACCAGGCGCTATCACCCAACATCGCGCAGCCCCTGTTGGTTCGCGTGGCGCTTTAGGTGGACCAGCAAAAGTGACACTGCCGCCGGCGTCACCCCCGAAATACGTGCCGCCTGACCCAGCGTGTGGGGCCGATAGCTGGACAGCTTGGCCACCAGTTCATTGGACAGCCCGCTGACCGCGTGATAATCAAAATTCTCTGGAAATTCGCTGTGGGAATGCCGTTGGCTGCGATCGATTTCTGCCTGTTGGCGCGCTAAATAGCCGCTGTAGCGCGCATCGATCTCCAATTGTTCGATGACTTCCGGATCCGCGACCCCTGGCCCCGCATCGGGCAAGGTCATCAGGGTGGGATAGTCCATTTCGGGCCGCCGCAACAAGTCGGCGAGGCTTTGCTCTTTACGCAAAGGCTGGCCGAGAATAGCGGTGGCCAGCGCGGGATCTAGCCGGTCGGGCGACAGCCAGCGCGCGGCGAGCCGGGCCCGTTCGGCGTGGAAAGCCGTCTGCTTGCGCTCGAAGTGCCGCCAGCGCAGATCTTCCACGAGCCCGAGTTCGCGCCCAACAGGGGTCAGTCGCAGGTCAGCGTTGTCTTCGCGCAGGAGCAAACGGTATTCCGCGCGGCTGGTGAACATGCGATACGGCTCACTGGTG
>CAIPNE010000440.1 GCA_903866355.1 uncultured Gammaproteobacteria bacterium | reverse complement strand
TGCGCCCAAACCAAAATTGATGTTCTCGCCGTGGCGAAAGCCGGCGAGGGTTTTGAGATTGGCCGAGGCGCTAAGGCCGTCTTGATTGAATACCTCATAGCCATGAGCGCTCGCCGCCCCCAACACTGTCCAAGCGACCAGCACGAACAGCCGGGGGCGGGATATAGGCATTTAGCGCTCCAAGAGAAAGTCGACGATTTTAGGATTCACCACCTCAGGCCGTTCTACCAGCAGAAAATGGCCCGCGTCTTCTAGTAGTTCAACGCGGCTGCCGGGTCCCATCAACGCCGGAATTTGCGCGGCAAGTTCGCGGTCTAGCGCAAAACAACCATCGCGCAGACCATGAAAATACAGTGTGGGCATGGCCAGTGGGCGACCCAATATTTGGGCTTGGGCGAGGGCATGGTCGGCGCGGCCAAACAACCTAGGATTAAACACTGCACGGTAATAGCCCAGCGCGGCGCGGAGGTTGGCGGGGTTACGCAAACAGGCTTTGGCGCGTTCTAAATCGGTGGTGGCGTCATAACCCGGTGACCAGTCTGCCCAGAGGCCATCCAGCAGCGAGAAATTGCCCGCCGTGAGAATTTCTTGGGCGCAGTCCATCTGAAAAAACCAGACGTAAAAAAAACGTTTCAGCTGTTCGTAGGTAAAAGCTACTTGGCCAAACACCGCTGCAGGCGGGATGTTGCAAATCACGGCCCGCCGCCAGCGATTGGGTTGTGCGCCCAGCGCTGCGTAGGCCGCCAGCGCACCCCAATCGTGGGCGATGAGAACGGCTTGGTTGTCCCCACCCAGCGCCGTGTGCAGGGCGTTGAAATCATCCCCAATGGTGCACATGTCGTAGCGTGCATCGGGCGGTACGCTGGTGGGCGCATAGCCACGCATGAAGGGCGCCACTGCTCTAAACCCAGCATTGGCCAGTACCGGCAACAGATGTCGGTAAGTCCAAGGAGAATCGGGAAAACCGTGCAAGCACAGCGCTAGCGGACCGGTGCCGCAGGAAAAATAATGAAAATCGACGCCATTGGCGCGCACAGTGCCGGCTTCCAATGGTTGGGTGGTGAGGGTCATGTTCTAGTCTCAGCTATTGGCAGCAGCGCCATGGTGGTGGGTAAAAAATGCGCGCCAAGCTGCCCAGCGCTCGCCGTCGGACGGAAATTTAGGGTGATCGCAGCGCACGATGATAAAACCCTCAGCGCCACCAAACTCTGCCACCTCTAGCAGCGCGAGTTGTTCTTTATAGGCTGCGCGATGGGCATCGGGGATGGTCTTGCTGGGCTCCGGCGACCACAGCGCGGCGGCGCGCAGCGCGCTCAGCGTGGCCGGGAGATCAAGCGTGCTACCACCGGCGCGCGCGGTGCCCAAATAAAGACTGCCGTTACGTGGGTCGGCGGGGTCGAAGGTGAGGTCGAAATCATCAATGATTTGTGCCAGTTCGAGCATGGGCTCACTCCTTAGTCATTTTGCTTGAAAATTGATTGGGGGCAGCGGCTTAACGGCGACCGCCCAGCAGCGAGCCCAGAATGCCGCGCACGATCTGGCGACCCAACTGGCTGCCAGCGGCGCGCAGCACGCTTTTTACCAGCGTGACGCCGATTCCTTCGGGCGTGCGCCCCGGTGCTCGCGGCACGCTTGGCGGTGTTTCTAACGACGGCTCGGCCGGGATGCGCGCGCGGGCACGGGCGGTCAGTTTTTCATGTGCGGACTCGCGGTTGATCGGCGTTGCGTAGCGTTCTTGGAGCGCGCTGGTCTCCAGAATTTCTTGTCGCCGCGCGGCACTCGCCGGCCCAATTTGCGCCGCTGGCGGGCGAATGAGTACCCGTTCCACTGGGGTGGGTTGGCCGTTCGCATCGAGCGTGGAAACCAGCGCCT
>CAIPNE010000439.1 GCA_903866355.1 uncultured Gammaproteobacteria bacterium | reverse complement strand
TGCGATGTTCAAGCGAGACTTCGAGGTTGCCCTGCCCGCCGTCGACTTCCAGCAAACCTATGCGGGGTTCTTGATGGCCGGCGCGGTTGCTTTCAACGCGACGAGCCGGCGTAACAAGGCGCCGCGCGAAGATCGTGAGTGGCGCGCGAAGCTACTTGCGCCCCGTGCGCACGGCGGATCCGAGGCCAACCTATCGCTGACTATCTCACTCGAAGATTGATCTAGATCGGAAACTTTAATTAGTAACGTCACTAACATTAACGACGTTACTAAAAGGAGGAGACCCCCGATGAGCAGCACCGTCACCCCGCCCGTCACGCCACCCGCCGCGGTTCATGAATCGCGGCCGGGTGAGAAGCCCTTGCGGCTGGACACCCACAACCTCAAGAGCAGCTACTGCAATATGTGTAATGCGAACACCACGCGCGAGGAAGTGGTGCTCAATTTCGGCGTGAATCAGAACTGGGATCGCGGGCAGGGCAACCTCGAAGTCTCGCTTGAACATCGCATCATCCTTAGCCCGTTTGCCGCGAAACGGCTATCGCAGATGCTAAACAAGTTGGTTGCGGAATATGAGACGCACTACGGACATCTAGAATGATGTGCGCGCAGGACGGCTGAGGACATGGCGCTCAGACCGGCTGAAAAAGCGATCGGCAGTGTGCGGTCGCTAGTCTCGCCGGACACTGAGGCGTGGTGGCAGCAGCTGGCAGAAGCCGGCGATGCGGTTGCCTACTGTCGCGCATGGCTTGCGCTGCAGTGCGAAGAAATTGAGCAGGTAGGCACAGCCCTGCTGCTGCTCGCCGATGATGGCGGATCTTTCGTGCCGGCGGCGGTATGGCCTGAGGCGCAGGCGGATGTGTCTTACCTTGGACCGGTGGCACAGCGTTGCCTTGGCACGCGGGCGGCGCTGAGCGAACGCGGCAGCGACACGCATACCGCGCGCCTGTTCGCCGCCTACCCGCTGGAAGAGGCAGGCCAACTGTTTGGCTGCGTGGTACTGGACTTGCCCATGATGGCCGCGGGAGACCTGCCGCCGGTCTGGCGCGCGTTGCACTGGGGTAGTGGTCGCATCGAGACCATGTGGTTGCGCCGCTTGCTGCTGCAGCGCGCGGGAACCGAGCAGCGCACGCGCACCGCGCTGGATATTCTGTCGAGCATTGCTGATCAGACCAACCTCGACCAGGCATTGATGCAACTGGCGAACGAAATCGTGGTGCGCCTCGAAGTCGAACGTGTGGCAATCGGCATCGAACGCCACGGGCGTCTCCGTCTCGCGGCAGTATCGAACTCTGCGTGGTTTGAGCCCAATGCGGCGTTTTCGGTAGCGCTCGAGAATGCGATGGAAGAAGCCTGCGACCAGTCGCGCACGGTGACCTATCCCGCTGGCGAGGCGCCATCCGGGGCACTCAGCGTGGCCCACCGCGATTTGGCCGGTGCGGGTGGTGCGTGTTCCGTGCCACTGACCCTACGCGGTCGGGCGTTTGGTGCCATCACCTGCCTGACGGTGGGGCCAGTCCCAACAGAGATTCTGGCAGCGCTAGAAGCCATCGCCGCGCTGGTCGCGCCGCAGCTCTCCTTGCGGGTGGAACTGCGCCAATGGCTGGCGGGGCGACTGTCCGAAATCCTGCGAGGGTTCTGGCGTGACTGCCGCGATCCGCAGCGACCCAGTTTCCGTGTCGGCGTAGCGGCAGTGTTGCTGGTGGGGCTGGTATTCGCGCTCGCGCGTGGCGACTACCGCGTATCCGGGCAGGCCGTGATAGAAGGCGAGGTGCAACGCTCGCTCGCCGCCCCGTTCGAGGGCTTCATCGACGAATCGAAGGTCCGTGCCGGACAGCGCGTCAGCGCGGGCCAGGTGCTGGCAACGCTGGACGATCGCGACTTGCAGAATGACCGCCGAAAATGGCTGGCCGATCGGGAACAGGCGGAGCGCAAATATCGTGATGCGCTGGCTAAACATGAGCGACCCAACGCCCGTATTCTGGCCGCGCAACTGGCCGAGGCCAATGCGCAGGTAGCGCTGGCCGAGGACAAACTCGTGAGAGCCCACATCACGGCGCCCTTTGCTGGCGTGGTGGTGAGCGGTGACCTCAGTCAGTTGCTCGGCACGCCGGTCGAGAAGGGCAAGGTCTTGTTCGAGATTGCGCCACTAGATGCCTATCGGGTGATTCTAAAAGTGCCCGAGAATGCGATCCGCGAAGTGCGGGCGCGGCAAACCGGCCGTATCGTGCTGGCCGGAATCTCCGGCGAGACGTTGCCGTTCATCGTGAAGAACATCGGCGTGGCCACCGCCGAGGACGGCGACAACGTGTTTCGCGTCGAGGCGGAACTGGCCGAGTCCGCTCCCGGGCTGCGCCCTGGCATGGAAGGCGTTGGCAAAATTGTGATCGGCCGGCGCCACCTCATCTGGATCTGGACGCATTCGTTTTTCGAATGGCTGGACCTCAAGTTGTGGGGCTGGTTGCCATGAGCGAAAAATTCTTGAGTGACGACTGGTACCGCGTGGCGCAGCTGCGCCCGCGCCTGCTGCCGCATGTCCGCATCTTCCGCCAGCGTTATCGCCGCCGCGCGTGGTATGTGCTGCAGGACCCCGCCTCTGGTCGCGTGCACCGCTTCCCGCCAGCCACCTATGCGGTGATTAACCGGCTGGACGGCGCGCAGACGCTTGATCAAGTGTGGAATGGTTTGGCCGAGACCTTGGGCGATCACGCGCCGACGCAGGACGAAGTCATCCACCTGATGTACCAATTACATGCCGCCGACGTGCTCCAAGGCGACCTACTGCCCGATGTCGAGGAAGCACTGACGCGCAAGCGCCGACAGGTGCGCTCGAAGTGGTTGCGCAGTCTCGGCAATCCGCTGTCGCTCCGTATTCCGCTGTGGGATCCGCAACGCTTTTTGGACGCGAGCTGGCCCACCGTTCGCTGGGCCTTTGGGCCACTTGGTGCGGTGCTATGGATGGTCGTCGTGGGTCTGGCCGGCTTACTCGCCGCGCAACATTGGGAGCTGCTCAACGCCAATTTTGCCGACCGTGTGTTGGGGCAGGAAAACCTCTTCTGGTTGTGGCTGAGCTATCCGATGGTCAAGCTCTGTCACGAGTTGGCGCATGCATGGGCGTTAAAGCGCGGCGGCGGGGAAACGCACGAAATGGGCGTGATGTTTCTCATCTTCGTACCGGTCCCCTATGTGGACGCGACGGCCGCCGCCGCCTTCCGTGCCAAATGGTCGCGAATCTTGGTTTCGGCAGCCGGCATACTCGCCGAACTATTGCTCGCGGCTATCGCGCTGTTTGTGTGGCTTGCGGCCGAACCCGGCGCAGTGCGCGCGATCGCCTTCAACGTGATGCTGATCGGCGGCGTGTCGACGGTGCTTTTTAACGCGAATCCCTTATTACGTTTTGACGGCTATTACATCTTGGTGGACCTCCTCGAAATTCCCAACCTGGCGCAGCGATCGAACCAATATTTAGTCTACTTAGTGAAGCGGCATGTTTTCGGCGTCGAGCACGGGCAGTCGCCAGCGCATGGTCCCGACGAGTCGTTTTGGATGGCCCTGTATGGGCCCCTCTCTTGGGCCTACCGCCTCGCGGTGATGTTAGGTATCTCGCTGTTCGTTGCGTCCCACTACTTCTTTGCCGGCGTGCTGATGGCGCTGTGGTCGGTTGGCCAGACACTGGTATGGCCGGTGGCCAAGGGCTTGCACTTCGTTTTTCGCCATGCGGAGTTGGACCGCGTGCGGCGCCGCGCCGTGTGGAGCACGGGCGGTGCGTTGGTGGCGCTGGCGATCGTCTGTGGGGTGGTGCCGGTATCTGACTGGACCAACGCGGAAGGTGTGGTGTGGGTGCCCGCGAATGCCGAAGTGCGTGCCGCGACGGGTGGCTTCGTGTCGCGTTTGCTCACCAAGCCGGGCTCTCGCGTGGTGGCGGGCGAACCACTGGTCGAACTGACCGACTCCGAACTGGCGACGGAGCTCGTGTCGCGCCGCGCGCGCGTCGATCAGCTGGAGGTCCAGTTGGCGACCGAGATGTATACCGATCGCCTGCAGGCTGAACTGACCCGGCAAACGCTCGCAGTAGAGAATTCGGCCGCAGTGCGTCTCGCGCGGCGCGTGGATGATTTGGTGGTGGCGGCGGCGCGCGACGGCGACTGGGACCTACCGAACCCGCGCGATCAGGAAGGACGTCACTACGAACAAGGTGCGCTGATCGGTTACGTGTTGTCGGGGTCGCTCGACACAATACGCGTCGTGGTGCGCCAGGAGGACGCCGACATCGTGCGTCAGGAAACTCACCGCATTGCGATCAAATTGGTCGACCGCCCGCTGCAAACCTTTGACGCCGTGATCGCGCGCGAGGTACCAGGTGGCAGCGATCTGCTGCCCTCGAAAGCACTGACCCTCGATGGCGGTGGGACTTTCGCCACTGATCCTCGCGGTACGGATGGTCTAAAAACCCTCGTGCGTACGTTCCAGTTCGATCTCGCGGTGACCGCGGTACCTGACGACCTGCGCTTCGGCACGCGGGCGCTGGTGAAGTTTGAACATTCTCCGCGCCCGATCGCGGCGCAGTTATACCGTCACGCGCGTCAAGTCTTGCTGGGCAGGTTGGGAGTCTAACGATGCGTCGAATATTGCAACAATGGTCGGTCGACGCTTTCGCGCCGGCGATTTTCCCGGAACGGCGCGATACGCGCGCCCTCGCTATCGATCGTTGGCTATCGTTGTGGTTGGGCCATGCCGCACTGTGGATTTCTCCGTTCCGGCGTTGGCGGCTGCGTCGATTCGCCCAACGCGTGCTGGCGGCGGGTCCGGCGCTGGAAGCCCTGACGGACGCCGACCTGGCGACCCATGCGACAGAGCTGGGCGCGCGACTGGCGCGGCTTGGGTTGCCGCGAGGCTTGGCGGTGGAGGCTTTCGCGCTGGTTCGCGAAGCGAGTCGACGCACCCTCGGCATGTCTCACTTCCCGGTGCAGATCATTGGCGCGTGCGCGCTGCTGCAGGGCGACATTGCGGAGATGGCCACCGGCGAGGGTAAGAGTCTTACCGGCGCGCTGGCGGCTGCCACCGTCGCGATGGCGCGTATCCCCGTGCACGTGGTGACGGTCAATGAGTATCTAGCGCGCCGCGATGCGGAGGAGCTGGCGCCGCTTTATGAATTCCTTGGCTTGAGTGTTGGTTGGATCGAGTCGGAGCAATCTACGCAGGAGCGTAAAGAGATGTATGCACGGGATATCACCTATTGCGTCAATAAGGATCTGGTGTTCGATTATCTGAAAGACGGACTCGGCGTAGAGGGCGGCAGCGAAGGACGCCGGCGGCCGATCACGCGCTTTCTCGATGGGCGCGTCGCGCCCGATCGCCAAGTGCTGCGTGGACTCCATTACGCCATTGTGGACGAAGCAGACAGCATCTTCGTCGACGAGGCGCGCACGCCGTTGATCATCTCGAGCCAAGGAGAAAAAAGTGACGGCGAGGATGATCTGACGGTCGCACTCGACATCGCGCGTCGACTCGTGGGGCAGTTGTGGATCCTGCACGCAGCGGAACGTTCGGTGCGACTCACGCCAGCAGGCTGCGAGGCGGTTGTTCGCCTGACGCAGGAGCTTGGCGGCATGTGGCGCTTTCGCCGTGCGCGCGAGCAGATGATCGAGCAAGCGCTAGCCGCACTGCACTTGTACCTGCCGGACCGCCAGTACATCGTCGTCGACGGCAAGGTCCACATTGTTGATGAGTCCACCGGACGCACGATGCCCGATCGCACGTGGGAACACGGTCTGCATCAGCTGATCGAGCGCAAGGAAGGATTAGAGCCGACTGCGCGCCGCGAAACCATTTCGCGACTCACTTATCAACGCTTTTTCTGTCGTTACCTGCGGCTGGCTGGTATGACCGGCACCGGTGCCGAAATCGCGCCAGAGGTGCGTTCGGTTTATGGCATCGACACCCTGCGCATACCCACCAACCGCCCACTCGCACGGCGGTACTTAGGTGATCAGATGTTCCTGCGCGCTGAGTCGCGGTGGGATGCGGTCCTCTTACGAATTCGCGAGGAAGTCGGGCGTGGTCGCGCGGTGCTGGTCGGTGCGCGCTCGGTGGTGGCGTCTGAACATCTGAGCGCAATGCTCGCGCAGAGTGGCATTGAGCATACGTTGCTGAACGCGCGACACGATGCGGATGAGGCGGCGATTGTGGCGGCTGCCGGGCAACCGGGCCGCGTCACCGTCGCGACCGACATGGCAGGCCGAGGCACGGACATCAAACTGCACGCCGATGTGCGCGCCGCCGGCGGTCTGCACGTGATCCTGACCGAGTACCACGAGTCGCGACGCGTCGATCGGCAATTGTTCGGTCGTGCTGGGCGTCAAGGTGATCCGGGCAGCTGCGAGAGCCTCGTCGCGCTGGAGGATGAGATCTTTCGCGCGCACGCGCCGGCGCTGGCCAAAGCGATTGCACGCAGCTACGGACAGCGCGAGAAGCTGCCGGGGTGGCTCGCGCGGGTGGTGCGCGTGCTGGCTCAAAGCGCGGCGGAACGGCGCAATGCGCGCGTGCGCAAACGGACCCTCGAGGGTGAAAAGCACAAGTCTCGCTCGCTGGCGTTCGCGGGGAGCGGCGAATGACGCGCCGGCGATCCGCTTCGTTGTATGAAGCAACTTGGGTCATCGTGCTGATGCTGCGGGGCGTGCCGGTCTTTGCAACAGAGTTCGATTGCGTGACGGAACCGAGCGCGACCGTGGCGATTCGCGCGCCCGTGGAGGGCATCATCGCCTCGGTCGCCGCGGACCGTGGTGACCATGTGATTCAGGGTCAGGTCGTGGTGACGCTGGATGTGGGGCTTGAGAAAGCCAACGCAGAACTGGCGCGGTTTCGTTCAACGATGCAGGGCGCGATCCGTTCGGGGGAAAGCCGGCTCGAATACGCAAAGCTCAAGGCCAGCAGAAACGAGCAGTTGCACACGGAACAATTCGTCTCGGCGCAGGACCGCGACGAGGCGGCCACGGAGCAGCATCTCGCCGAATCGGACCTGTTAGAAACGCGTGACAACAAGCGCGTGGCGGAACTGGAATACGCGCGTGCGGGTGAAGATGTGCGGCGTCGCACCGTAACCTCGCCGATCAACGGGGTCGTCGTCGAACGGCAGATGAACCCCGGGGAGCTCGCCGACAACCAGAATGCCGAGCGCCCAATCCTGAAGATTGCGAACACCAGCGTGTTGCACGTCGAGGTGCTGCTGCCGCTCGAAGCCTACCGCAGCGTTAAGGCGGGCATGCAGGCGCGGGTGATGCCAGAGGCGCCGATCGGTGGCGAATACCAAGCCACGGTGCGGGTGGTGGATTCGGTGGTGGATACCGCGAGCGGCACATTTGGCGTGCGCCTAGATTTGCCCAATGCGGACGAGCAAGTGCCGGCGGGGGTCAAGTGTCGTGTGGCATTTGACTCGGTGCCGGCAATCGCCACGACAGGGCATTGAAAAGTTTCGGCAGTAAAACTGCTGCAAGTTCTGGGTTGTGAAAAACAAAGGAGTGGGGTAGTGAGAAAACGTAATTGGATGGTGGTCACTATGATCGCGTGGGCTGGCGCCTCGCAGGTGATGGCGGAAGATCTGCTTTCCGTCTATCAGGATGCGCTTGTCAACGATGCGGAATTCACTGCCGCGCGCGCCCAATTCGCCTCCATCTTGGAGCGCGTTCCGCAGAGTCGCGCGGCGCTGCTGCCGTCAGTGACGCTTAACGCGACCTCAATCCAGAACCACAATGACAGAGGCACCTCGGGCAACCAACAAAACTACGGCACCGGTTATTCGGTGCGTCTGTCCCAGCCGCTGTTCCGCTGGGATAGCAAGATCACCTATGACCAGACCAAGACACTCGTGAGACAGGCGGAGGCCGAACTCGAACTCGCGCGCCAAGACCTAATCCTACGCGTGAGCCAAGTTTATTTTGACGTGCTGCTGGCCGGTGACACGCTGGCCACCCTAGAGACTGAAAAGAAGGCGATCGCCGAGGAGTTGGCGGCCGCGACGCGCCGCTTCGAAGTGGGGACGGCGAATATCACCGATGTGCGTGACTCGAAAGCGCGTTTCGACTTGGTGAAGGCGCAAGCCATTGCGGCGAGTAACGAGGTGGATGCGAAACAAGAGGAGTTGCGGACGATCACCAACCGCGTTCCCGAAAAACTCGTTACGCTGAAAAACGCCGTGCAATTGCTGGGACCCACACCGGCGAAAATGGACGACTGGGTAGACTCTGCGGTACGCGACGGCTTCGCGGTGATCGCCAAGCAGGCGGCGTTGGATATTGCAGATCTCGAAACGGACAAGGCGCAGGCGGGTCATTATCCCACGCTCAACCTGACCGCAAGCGTGGGGGACAACACCGCCAAGAACAACAACGGTGCTGGGACCGGGGTGAATGAGCCAAGCGTGGGCGTGGAATTCTCGATGCCAATTTTCTCGGGTGGTGCGACCATTGCACGCCAGCGTGAAACGACGCACCTACTGGAGAAAGCTGGCGCCGAACTCGACAGCGCGCGGCGCAACGGGGCGCTAGGGACGCGGCAAGCATTCCTAAAAGCGACTTCCGGGCTCGCGCAAGTTGCGGCATTGCAAGAGGCGCTCGAGTCGGCCAAGACGGCGCTCGCGGCGAACCGGCGGGGGCTCGAATTGGGTGTGCTGGCCAATATTGATGTGTTGAACGCACAGAAGCAGGTGTCACAAACCGAACGCGATCTGGCGCGTGCGCGTTACGAAACGCTGTTGGCGTTACTCAAGCTGAAGGCCGCGTCAGGCCGGCTGGGGGAAAGTGATGTCGTTGAGGTCAACGCGCTACTGGGTGCGTGAAGGACCGCGCCGCGACATGCCGAGTAGGGCTGAAGCGCGGCTGGCGCTAGGGCGCCGCGCCTGAACTAGCAATAGCGTGTTGTGATGCGAGTGGCGCGAGCGCGTTAGTCGGCAACGAAGGTGTGTCTTCAGCCGCGCTGCATGAACACCCCGCCACCTTGCGGCGCACGGGGTGCTTGCACAAGGTCATTCGCCATCACCTGGTAGCACGGAGAACCACGTGATGGCGAGGCGCTACGCTTGGCCTTGGCCGCGGGATTTAACCCTGGCGCCCGAGCCGCCGGTGTGGTTAGTAGCGATTCATCACAGTCTCAGCGAAATAGCGCATTTGGCCGATGGGGTCGTCGGTGACTTGAAAAGCGAAGTGGCGTAGCCCTGCTGCTTCGAGCGCGCGAATTTTCTCGATGACTGCGTCCGGCTCGCCGATCAATGCGGCGACTTCGGCTACTTCTGGCACGAGGAAAGCCTGCTCGTCCTCGCGCGTAAACACCAAATGCCCCTCGTGGAGGATCAAGTGCCGCCGGGCGGCGGGCAGGCTCTCTACGTATTCTCGGTAACGTGTTACCAAGCCGGAGATGGAAGATTCTGCGGGGAAGAGTTTGTCGTCCCATTCGCACATCACGTGCAGCAGGTTGGTGATGAAGGGGCCGAGACTTTTGAGTACTCGCGGGCTGGCGGCGGTTTCACCGGGGCGCAACACCGCCAAGGGGCTGATGTTCTTCGAGGGGATGTTGGCCGGATCGCGCCCGGCGCGGTGGGCCGCGGCGTCGATGCGCGCACGGGCGGCGGTGAGCATGCCGGGGTTGGCGTTCCAGGTGAGATGCCCATCGCATTCCGCCCCGCAGTAGTCCAGCGTTTTGGGGCCGAAGGCCGAGAGCGTGAGCGCAATGGGATGATCAAGATTAATAAAGCCTTGCTGACGGTGCAGAAGCTGCACTAAATGGCGCTCGCCTTCGCACTCGTGGGTCGCAGCCTCGCCCCGCAACAGGGCCTGAATGAGGCGAATGTCGCGCTGCATATCGGCTAAACGCACCGGCGCCAAGCCCATGGTGAGGCGCGCGGTATTGCCGTTGCCGACCCCCAGTTCCACCCGCCCTGGGGCCAGTTGCGCGATGGTCGCAATGGAGTGGGCGATGGTGGGCGCGAGGCGCGTGCTGGGCACGGCAACCCCGGTGGCCAGCCGGATGCGGCGCGTGGCGCGTGCGGCCACGGCCATCGTGGCGTAGACATCCGAATAAATCATCTGCGAATCAAAGAACCAAGCCTGATCAAAACCCAAGGACTCTGCCAAAGCCACGAGGTCGTAATCGCCTATGCGTGAAGTAAACGCGACGCCGAATTCCATTTAAGCCCCCTCAAGGTAGATGTAGGTGGGTTGAGTCTAGCGGGATGCTCGCGCCGGCACGATCTAGGTGCGTTGTGTCGGATGCCGACACTCCCGGATAATCGCGCAAAACCCTGTGAGGCTCTTATGCCGTTTCGTCGTTGGTTGCTGGTGTGCAGTGCGCTGCTGTGGTCGGGGTCGTGGTCGGTGACGCACGCGGCTGAGTTAGAACAAGCCTCGATCACTTTGGCCGTGGGCGGACAGGGCTTGTTCTATTACTTGCCGGTGACGATTGCCCAGCAGCGGGGCTATTTCGCGGCCGAAGGTCTAGACGTCGAGATCGTCGATTTTCCGGGCGGTGCCAAGTCGTTGCAGGCCGTGGTCGGCGGCAGCGCCGACTTTGCCGCAGGTTCTTTTGAACACGTGCTACGGATGCAAGCGAAAGACCAGCCAATGCGGGCCATTACCTTGCTCGCGCGCTATCCGGCCATGGTGCTGGCTCTCGCTACCCCGGCGTTCGCGCGCTACCACACCTTCACCGACTTACGCGGCATGAAGATCGGCGTGACGGCGCCAGGGTCCTCCACACAGCTTTTTCTAAACCAACTGTTGGTGCGCAACGGCATGCCGCCCGACGCCGTGGCGGTGATTGGGGTTGGCGCGTCGGCGGGCGCCGTGGCGGCGCTGCGTCATGGCGACATCGATGGGCTGGTGCATCTGGATCCGGTCATTTCACAACTAGAAGCCAGTGGCGACATTCGAGTCATTGTGGATACCCGCACGCCCGAGGGCGCGCGCGAGGTCTATGGCGGCACCTATCATGCTGCGTGCCTGTATGCGAAAGCGGATTTTCTGGACACCCATCCCTTGACGACCCAAGCGCTGGTGAACGCGCAGGTGCGCGCACTGCGCTGGTTGGTCCACGCCACGCCCGCGCAAATCGTGGACACCATGCCGCCCACCTATTGGGGTGGGGACCGGGCTGCCTATCAGGCTGCCTTGGTAAAAAATCTGGCCATCGTCTCGCCCGACGGCGTGTTGGATGACGCTGGCGCGCAGCACGTACTGACGGCGCTCATGGCGAGCGATCCGGCGCTGCGCGCAACGCCGCCCAAGGTCGCGTTAGCCATCGACAATTCGTTCGTGAACCGGGTTGCACCCGCGCAACCCTAGGGGAAGATCATGAGCGCCATCGTCTGGGAAGGGGTTGAAGTTAGCTACGCGAGCGGTGCCTACTGCGCGGTGCGCGGATTGAATTTGGCAGTAGCCCCGGGCGAGTTCCTGTGTGTGGTGGGCCCGACCGGCTGTGGCAAATCCACCATCCTGAATGTCGCCGCGGGTTTGCTGGCCCCCACGGCGGGCATCGTGCGCGTGCAGGGTGCGCCGCTGGTGGGGCTGAACCCGCACGCGGGCTATTTGTTTCAGGCCGATGTGTTGTTTCCATGGCGCACTGCCTGCGACAACGTGGCCGCTGGGCTGCAGTTTCGCGGCGAGTCGCGGCACTCGGCGCGCGCCACGGCCACCCAGTGGCTGCGCCGTGTGGGGCTGCACGGCGCGGGCGATCGGTATCCGCACCAGCTGTCCGGCGGCATGAAAAAACGCGTGGCGTTAGCGCAGGTGCTGGCGCTCAATCCGGCCATGCTGCTGATGGACGAGCCGTTCTCGGCCCTCGACGTACAAACCCGCAGTCTGATGGAGACCGAGCTACTGGCATTGTGGTCCGCAGCGCGTAAATCGGTGGTGTTTATTACCCATGATCTCGAAGAAGCGATAGCCCTCGGCGACCGCGTGGTGGTGCTTTCGGCGGGGCCAGCCAGCCATACCATTGGCGATTTTCTCATCGACCTGCCGCGCCCACGCGAGGTGGCTGAAGCGCGTTTAACCCCGCGTTTTATCGAGATCCAGCGCGAAATTTGGAGCTTGCTACGGGCCGAGGTCCAAAAAAGCCAGGCGCTGCTGCGCGAGCAAGCAGGATGAAACTAGGCCTCGCCCGTGTGGGCTTACTGGTGGTGCTGTTGCTGGCGTGGCAAACGCTGACCGCGAGTGGTTTGCTGTCGCCATTTTTTTTCGGCAGGCCGCTGTTGGTGGCACAGGCGCTGATTGATTGGTTTGCCTCGGGGGTTATTTTTCGGCATCTGGGGGTGACCCTGTTAGAAACCCTGCTGGCGTTTGTCTTAGGCACCGTGAGCGGTGTGGCGGCCGGTGTGTCTTTGGCTTTAAGCCCGATGGTGGCGGCGTTACTCGACCCCTACATCAAGGCCCTCAACGCCATGCCGCGGGTGGTGCTGGCTCCTATTTTTGCCACCTGGTTTGGCTTGGGTATCGCCTCTAAAGTGGCGCTAGGGATCACGCTGGTTTTTTTCATTGTGTTTTTCAACGTCTATCAGGGCGTGAAGGACGTCAATCCACTCCTGCTAGCCAACGCACGCATGTTGGGCGCCTCGCGCCACCAATTGTTGCGGCATGTTTATTGGCCGGCGGCCATGAGCTGGGTGTTTTCCAGCCTCCACGCGGCGGTGGGTATGGCTTTTGTGGGTGCCGTGGTTGGCGAATACTTAGGCTCGGCCCAAGGTGTGGGTTATCTCATCCTGCAGGCTGAAGGGGCTTTTGATATCAACACCGTGCTCGCCGGCATGGTGGTACTGACCGTCTGCGCGCTGGTGTTGGACACGCTGGTCACGCGCGTTGAGCACCGGCTGCTCAAGTGGCGGCCCAGTCACACCGAGGTTGCGGCGCGTTAATGCGCCTAGCCACGCCAATTTTGAGGAGATGACCCCATGCCCCCCTCCGTGCGACCGCTGGTTGGTTTGCCGGCCGACACCCATGAAGCCGGCGGTTTTTTGTATCACTCCATTGGCGACAAATATCTGCGCGCGGTGGCGGATGTAGCCCACTGTGTGCCCGTGATGTTGCCCGCGCTGCAGCAGGGGATGGACCTCGACCACGCGTTGGATCACCTAGACGGTGTGGTGATGACGGGCGCGTCCTCTAACGTGCATCCGCCGCGCTACGGCGAGCCGCCCACGCCGGACCACGAACCCTACGACCTCCACCGCGACGATCTCACGCTCAAGCTCATTGAACGCTGTGTCGCGCGGGGTATTCCTCTGCTGTGTATTTGTCGGGGGTTTCAGGAACTCAACGTGGCCTTTGGTGGGAGCTTGGAAACCGAGTTACAACGGGGTGCGGGTCGGCTCGACCACCGGGCGCCCAAAGGGCAGCCGGTTGAGGTGCGTTACGGGCCTGCCCATGTGGTGGCGATAACCCCCGGTAGCTGGCTGGAAAATTTGCTGGAGACGCGGGAAATCGAGGTGAACTCGATCCACCGTCAGGGGATCCGCCGTTTAGCGCCCGGCCTCACGGTGGAAGCCACGGCACCGGATGGCGTGGTGGAAGCCGTGACGCTACCCGCCGCGCCTGGCTTTGTGTTTGGGGTGCAGTGGCACCCCGAATATCGCGCGTGGGAGAACCCCTACTCGCAAAAAATTTTTGCAGCGTTTGGGGCGGCCGTCAGTGCCTATCGCGAGCAGCGGCTGGTGGCCGAGCCTACGCGAAGTTAGTCGGGCAGCCCGCTCGCCCCATGGCCGAGCGGCGCCCCGACTGGGTGCCCCCTAACTCGCCGGGCCGCGGGTAAAGTTGTAGTGGTTCATGCTCACTAAATGGCTGCGGATCCACATGCCGAGTTGGGTGGCGGGCCTGATCAACGGCGCATCGCCGTTGCGGTCGAGATAATAGGAGTTCGACTGCGCGCAGTTACCGAAGAACAGCAGCTGATTACGCCGGCGCCGCAGCACGTGCTCGAAGTCTTCATCGAAGGAAGTTTGCTTGACCTCGATGCACTCGGCACCCCGTTGTCGGGCCGCCGCGAGGCAACGCGAAAGATGTCGAACCTGCGTGTCGATCATGCCAAACCAAGAGGCACTGGCGGCGGAGTAGGGGCCAAAAATCATGAAGTAATTGGGGAAATTTGGCACCGTGATCCCTTGGAAGGCGCGGAAGCGGTTTTTGGTCCAGTAGTCACCAATTTCGAGGCCACCGCGCCCGCGGATTTCGAACGCAGGCACGATGCCGCGCTCAAACACGCTATAGCCGGTGGCGCAGATCAAGGCATCGATGGGGCGCTCGGTACCATCGCTCGTCACCAAGCCGTTGGGTGTGATGCGCTCGATAGGGGTGGTGACGAGTTCGACGTTGGGGCGATTGAACACCGGGAAATAGGTGTTTGAGAAACTGGGACGCTTGCAGAAAAAACTATATCGAGGAATTAGTTTTTCTTGCAGGAGTGGATCCGTCACCTGCTTCCGGATGTGGCTGACGCCCACTTTTTCCAGCCAGCGAAAGAGCGCCGGGACCTGCCGAAAATGCGAAAAACCAATGCCGAAAAGCACCTCGTTGAGCGCATTGGTGGCATAACGCGCCAGCCGCTGCAGCACGGGGAAGCGCCGAAAGCGCGCGCGGGCCGCCTCACTAATGGCGAGGTCTGGCTTGGGCAACAGCCAAATGGGCGTGCGCTGATACACATCCAAGTGCGCCAGTTGTTCAACAATTTCAGGGATCACCTGAATGGCCGTCGCGCCGGTGCCAATGACCGCCACCCGTTTATGGCTGAAATCGTAGCTGTGGTCCCACTGGGCCGTGTGCATGATCTTGCCGGCAAAACTTTCTACGCCGGGGATGGTTGGCAGCTTGGGCGGGCCAAAGAGCCCGGTGGCGCTCACCAGATAGCGCGAGACCAAACGGCGCCCATCGGCTAATTCGGTGGTCCAAGTATTGTTGGATTCTGAATAAGTGGCGCCCACCACCGCGCAGCCATAACGCAGATGCGCGGCGAGGCCATATTTTTGCGCGCAGTGATCGGCATAGGCTTTCACTTGCGCGCCCGGCGCATAGAGCCGGGTCCACTCCGGGGAGAGCTCAAAACCGTAGGAGTAAGACGTTGAGGCCACGTCCACGGTCAGGCCGGGATAGGTATTGTCACGCCAAGTGCCACCCAAGTCGTTGGCACGCTCCAGAATGACGAAATTATCCAAGCCCATTTTTTTTAGCTGAATACCGGCACCAAGACCAGAGAAGCCTGATCCGACGATGACAATCTCGTGATCAAGGGTGATGCTCGTTGTGTTGGTCGACATGTGACACTCCAAAGTCCTGGCGAAGACTGAATAAAGATCTGGCGGTGCTCACCTACCGGTCGCCTAAGCACCGAACCCCGCGCGCAGGGTACTGGAATAATGCCCAAAGGCTAGACTACGGCGTGCGCGTGGGGTAGATAAGGCCACTGTCGGTTCGCTCAATACAAATTGTTCTGGCGACTCGGCGAGAAAATCTAGTTCTGTGGTTTATAAGACACGGCAGACTGAACGCAGGATATTTCGGCTTAATCGTCTTTTAACCTTGCGGAGCGCAATGGATTTGAATTTTCTTCCTGAGTTTTTGCTTCGCAGGCTGAAAAGCGCGCCGGGGCCGGCCACCACCACACGCCAAGACGAGCTGTTATTGGCGCTCGGGCGACGTGGCGCTCTGGCTTCAATGGGCATTATGGCGGGTGTCACTTGGGTTTTCGCGGGCAGTGGCGTGGGTTGGCGCTTCTGGTTATGGGCGGGTTGTTTGGCCAGTGCGTGCGCCCTGCGAACCCTGGCGGGAGAACTGGGTTTGCGCACCAACTCGCCCCGTCTGGCGCGCTGGTCGCTGCGGGTTTATCTCGCCGGCATGCTGGCCACGGCCTTGCTGTGGGGCTTGGTCACGACTTTGGTGGGGCGTAACGCCACCTATGAGCTCAATGTGTTTTTGTGTTTTGTGTTGGCCGGCGTCATGGTGGGGGCGGTGGCCATCGCGGCGCCCCGGCGAGGGCTTTATCGTCTTTACCTGATGCTTTTGGTGGTGCCGGTAGTGATCGATTTCTGGCTACGGCCAGCGCCTATTTACCACACCATGGCGTTCCTCGCGCTTGTTGCGGCGCTTATCATGGAAGGGGTCGCGCGCAGTTACTCCGACGCGTTGACGCAAGCTGGGCAACTCGACGAAACCAACCGGGATCTGGTGTCTTCCTTGGGTGCAACCAATGCGGCGCAGGCCGCCACCAATGCCCAGTTGCAGGCGGAGATCGCGGCACGTTTGTTGAGCGAAGAACGCTTCCGTAGCGCCTTCTCCGAGGCCCCGATCGGCATGGCCCTGTGCGATAGCGGGGTGTTGCGGGACGGCAATCGCGCGCTCCACGAGATGCTGGGCTACGCCCCGGATGAACTCGAAGGACGCGCCTTGGCGTCCTTGCTGAGCCAAACCCTCACGGCTCCCGAGCAACTGCACGCCACCCAGGATCTGGCGGCGATCGTGGCGCGAGATTACCTGCTGGAAACCTGCGACGGGAACCACCGTTGGGTGGCCATCTATTTTGCGTATTTGGCGAATCAAAACTCCCCACAGGGCAACGGGCCACCAGCGATAATTGCGCAATTCAGCGATGTGACCAACGCGCGGGCGATGTCCAGTCGCTTAATGCATCAGGCGAGCCACGACGAACTGACTGGTCTGCTCAATCGACGGGAGTTTGAAATCCGGCTTGAAGCCGCACTAGAGAACACCCGCACGACTGGCGCGCAACACGCGGTGTGCTATTTCGATCTGGACCAATTTAAAGTGGTCAATGACACCAGCGGGCACGCCGCCGGCGACCGCTTGCTGTGCCATATCGCCAACACCATCGGACACGTCGTGCGCAAGACCGATACCCTGGCTCGCATGGGTGGGGATGAATTTGTGCTACTCATGCCGCGCTGTTCGGTCGAGCAGGCGCAACGCACCGCACTGGCGATTCGTCAGGCGTTGGAGGACTTGAATTTCATCTGGGGCGAGAAGCGGTTTCGGACGACCGCAAGCCTCGGTTTGGTGCCGGTAGTCACGGGGCACGAGAGCGCTGCCGAGTTGCTCAGCGCCGCGGATGCGGCCTGTTTCATGGCCAAAGAGTTAGGCCGTAACCGGGTCCACGTGTATGGCGCCGGCGACGCCGACTTCCTCCATCGGCGGGGCGAAATGGGTTGGGTGGAGCGCATCGATCGGGCCATCGAAGAGAACCGATTTGAGCTGTATTTCCAAACTATCGAAGCTGCGATACGGGGCCCCGTCGCCAGTACGCGCCTGCACATCGAACTGCTGTTGCGGCTGCGCGAAGCGGATGGCGGGCTGGTACCGCCCGGGGCGTTTTTGCCACCGGCGGAGCGCTATCAGGTGGTCTCTCGGATCGACCGCTGGGTGATCACCCGTACCCTGAAGTGGTTTGAAGAGGTCGGGGAGATCGACAAACGCCTAGAAACCTGTGGCATCAATTTGTCTGGACAGTCGCTGACCAGCGAGGACTTCCATGCTTTTGCCTTAAC
>CAIPNE010000438.1 GCA_903866355.1 uncultured Gammaproteobacteria bacterium | reverse complement strand
GGGTTTAGTCTAGTTTCGACTTTGGCGAATAGGCTGGTGGTCTTTCCTATCAGCATTCAGATTGGGCGCCATGGGTGGTTTGATCGAATTCAGAGATCCGATTACTCGTCGGGTCGCCCAAGCCCTTTCGATTGCCACTCACCCAGTAGGTCGCGTTGATAGTTCACGAGTAAGGCGGGGCACCTAGTCGGTACCTGCACGGCTGGGACAAATAAGGCGGTAGATGCTACCTATCCGGCCGAACGCGTGTTGATGGCGAAGCTTCGGGCTGCACTAACGGCCGGCCGTCCTCGTCCCGACGGCCTGCGGACGAAGATGGGGTCAGACCCTGTTTATCTCCTCACCCCGCCTTGAGCAGTGCGTCGAACGGAATGCCGAAGCGATCGTGCAGCCCGCGAATCATGCGCAGGGTCAACGGCCGTTGCCGGTTCAGCACCTCATACACGCGATTTCGCTGCCCTATTGCGGGCACCAGATCGATCGCTGTGAGGCCCTGTTGTTCCATGGTGAACTTGATCGCTTCCACCGCGTCGGGGAGATCTAGTGGATAGTGCTGCGCTTCGTACGCCTCGATGAGCGTTACCAATACATCCAGACGGTCGCCCGCCGCTGTACCTGCGCGCGCGCTCATCAGGCCCTCGACTTCTTTCAGGATGGCACGGTAGTCGGATTTGCTTCGGATCGGTTTGATGTCCATCTGCCGGTTCCTATACGGTTTGTGCGTCTATCGCGTCGTACTGGCGGTGCGTGCCAATGAAGCGCACGTACACAACGCCGAAGTCATAGTTGATCCACACCACCAGCCGATACTTGTTGCCGGCGATATTGAAAACCACCCGCCCATCCTTCAGCACGCTAGCTGTGCCAAACGCCGCCTTGACGTCCGCCGGTGCACGCCAATTCGCAACCCTCACCAGCCGGTACCAGGCGAGGACAGGCTGCTCGGCATCGCGATGAGCCGGATACTTTTCCCAGAAAGCTTTCAAGGCGGAGAGCGCAATGATTCTCACCGCACTATGGTGATCCCGATTTGGGACTATGGCAAGTCCGGTGGTCTGCAGCGCTGCCCGGCTTCATTCCCGGTCAAGCTGCCGCGACGGCAGGCGGGGTGGTCGGCCTCGTCGTCAAAGGCCGCCCGGTTCATCAAGTTCTCTTGCGGGCGTTGCGCGATATTCAAATGGACCGCGAGCGGAATTTTATAGGGCTGATCTAGCAACCGACTGCCCTCGCCGAACTGCTCGAAACGCGGGAGCGAATGATGGATGAGTTGCACACTGGTCTTGACGCGGACCAACGCTGGTTCTTGCTATCGCGGGTCAGGGCGCAGCCCTGACTGGAACTTGTTGTGCATTCCGTACGTGAGGGTTCGGTATTTCAGAAACAGTGAGGGAGCCTCAGGTTGATTTCCCTTAACCCTGGCCGGTGCCACGACGGTGCGCGCGTTGCGTTTAATACTTGACGTAGCCACCGCATCGGGATAATCACATCAATCGGCTATTGCCCCGTGCCATCAACCGCCACTAGGAGCGCTCTCAATGACGTCTACTACACCTGGTTCCGCCATTTTTCGCCATCATCACATCACGTTATGCACCGGGGATGCGCAGGAAGACTACGACTTCCACACCCGCGTTTTGGGTCTAAAGAGCGTGAAAAAAACCCTGCTTTACGATGGCAACGTGCCCATTTATCACCTGTACTACGGCAACGACACGGGCGAGGAAAGCAGCCTGGTGACGAGCTTTCCGTTGCGCCACACGGGGGCTAAAGCCCGCCGCGGTTCGGGTCAAATCGATTACTTCAGTCTGTCCATCCCGGACTCCGCACTCAGTTTCTGGCAAGAGCGCCTGACTGGGCACGGTTTCGCGGTGAACGCGACCGAACGCCTCGGCGAGCGCTGCTTGGATTTTAAGCATCCCTGCGGCATTGATTACTCCCTCGTGGGTGTGCACGACGACCTACGTGCGCCGCACAGCCACGGGCCGGTGCCTGCCGATTTCATGATCCGCGGTACCCACAGCATTTGCGTGTCGGTGCGTGATATTGAACTCATGGATGAATTTATGCTGGAGGGCTGGGGTGGGCGTCGGGTCGCTGAAGACGGTGCCCACGTGCGCTACGCTTTGGGAGCGGGTGCCAGCGGCTGTTTGGTGGATTTCGTGGTGGAGCCGCAACGCGCGCAAGGCAGTTGGGGGCTGGGCGAGGGATCGATCCATCACATGGCGTTCCAAGTCAGCACGCACGCGGAGCAGGACGCCATCAAAGCGCGGCTAGAATCCATGGGGCTGACCGACACCTCCGATGTTAAAGACCGCGGCTACTTCGATTCCATTTACGTGCGCACGCCGGGCGGCGCGCTGTTTGAAGCCACGGTTTCGCATAACCCTTCTTTTACTTGTGACGAGCCGGCTGATCGGCTGGGGCATGAAGTGATCATTGCGCCGCAGTTTCACGCGAGCCGCGCGGAGTTAGTGGCCCAACTCGGGGTGCTCAGGGACTGATGCGAATCTGGGTCGATGCGGACGCTTGCCCGGTGGTGATCAAGGAAATTCTCTACCGCGCGGCGCAACGCGTGGCCTGCGAATTGGTGCTGGTTGCTAATCGGCTCCTGAGTGCGCCCGCATCGGCTTTTATCCGTTGCCAAAAAGTGCCGGCGGGTTTCGATGTGGCCGACCGCTACATCGAAGACGCCGTCGCCCCGGGGGATTTGGTCATCACGGCGGATATTCCGCTGGCCGCGGGGGTGGTGGCGCGGGGTGCGTTGGCGCTTAATCCTCGCGGCGAACTGTATACCCCCGAGAACATGGCCGAGCACCTATCCCGCCGCAATCTCATGGAGGAACTGCGCGGCTTGGGGATGGCGGGCGGTGGACCGCCGCCACTCGGTGTCAGCGATCGGCGGATTTTTGCCAGCCGTTTGGATGCAGTGTTGGCGAAGGCGCTGCGGGCCCCGTGACCGCCGTCACCGGCGCGCCAGCTAGCCCTGGACGGGGCGTTTTAAGAGCGCGACCAGCGGCAACAAAAATAAAAAACTGAGCGCGAGGGCGGCGTACAAATCAGCAAAGGACAGCATGGCGGCCTGACGTGCGATTAACTGTCCCATGAGTGCCGGACTGAGCGGATCTGCCAGCGTGTGACCGGTGCTGGCGAGCCACTGGTG
>CAIPNE010000437.1 GCA_903866355.1 uncultured Gammaproteobacteria bacterium | reverse complement strand
CCCAGTCGCCGTAACGAGTGGGTTCTAAACCTTTGGGTCCGCCTATTTCCGGGCTCTTGGCCACCGGCGCTACCGGTAAGGCGGGCGGCGCGGCGGGCCGCGTTGGGGACTCGGGTAGTTCGCTCATGCTGGGGGTGTCCACTGGTGTGATGGTCGCGTCTGAGTGCGGCTGGTCTGTTAAGCGGCTGCGGCCTGCGACTCAGCCCGTAGTATCTTGTCTCAACTGGGCAAATTCAAGACGGCGTACGAGCAAGGAGGCTCGCGGGCACATGCATGGATTTTCAGCGGCTATTCAAATCGCCCCTAAGGCGTCGCGTCTACTGGCCCGCACCTTGGTACTGGCCCACGCTGGGTGCGCGGTGCTGGTTGCGCTGGCGTTCGCGGCCGCGCCCGTGGGCCTAGTGCTGTTGCTCTTGGCCACAGCTCTGCATTACGCGCAGTTGCGGCGGCGTCTCGGCCTGCTGCCGCGGGTGTTGTTCGATAGCAACGACGACTGGTGGTTGCTCGAGTCGCACGGTCGCCGGGTGCCTGTTGCCTTGCATCGCCACGCGCTCATCACGACTTGGGGGATGATTCTGCCGCTAGTGCGCCACACCGCCCAGCCAGGGGCGCTGTTGGTGTTATTACCCGACAGCCTCCCGAGTGAGGATTTTCGGCGGCTGCGGGTGCGCCTGCTGTGGCAGCGAGCACGCCCTGAGGCCGGCTCATAGTCCCGCGCGTTCGCGCCACGCCAGCCACAACTTACGCAGCGGGGTCAGTTCGACCCGCGTCTCCCACACCCGGCAGCCTCCTGCACGGACTTCTTCCAAGGTTGCGATGGCGAGCCGGGCGAGGGTCGCCAAGGGCCGCAGCGCCTGTCGGTCGGTCAGCTGCGCTAGGTGCTGGCGCAAATCTACCAGCGTGCACTCGATGTCCACGCCCAGCACAGCCGCATGCCAAGCGCCCGGCAGCACCGGCAGCACGCCGTGTTGGGCCACGCTGGTGGCCACGCTGTCTTGCGCCACCAACGAGAACCCACCCTCCAGCAACGGGCGGGCGTCGCGCAGCGCGTAGGCTTCCTCAACCAGTGCCGCGCACTGCAGCGTTTGCGGTGACACGGGCTGGCCGGTTGGCCGGCTCGCGGCCAGCGCGCACGCCCAGAGCGGGCCGTGTGCGCCCAGTAACGCTGCGCGCCGGTCAGCACGCGAGGCGTGCGCATAGCCCCCTAACAGGGACTCAACACCGCTCACCAGCGCGAGCGCGGCGCCGGGGAGGGCTGGCATTTGGTTGCCTAGCGCGCGCGTAATGGCGTGACGTGGGGAGCCCCGCTGGAGATGGGCGAGTTCTTCGCGCCACCAAGCGAGCTTGGGCAGCGCCACCGTCGGACTGGAGCAACTGGCCGGGATGCGGGCAATTTCGCCGCGCAGCGCTTCGATGAGTGCCAGGGCTTGGCGCGGCCCAGGAGGCAAATAAAGCTGGGCGTAGTAACGGTCGGTACCCACCTGCGGTAACCACGTCTCGAGCGCGCCGGCCGGAGCTTGGCTCACGCCTCGTTGCGGCGCGACGCGAGCCAAGCGGCGATGGCCTCGGCGCTCTCGACAATCGCGTCGGCTTGCCAGCTGCCGGGGTCGGATTCAAGGTCTACATAGCCATAGGACGCCGCCAGCGTGTACATGCCGGCGCTGCGTCCGGCTTCGATGTCGCGCACGGCGTCGCCAATGTACACGCAGCGTTCCGGCGCACACCCCAGCAAGGCTGCGGCGTGTAGTAGCGGTGCGGGATGAGGTTTGCGCTGGGCGAGGGTGTCGCCGCTGACCACGCAGCCCGGTGGCACCGCGAGGGCTAACTGCGCCAGCAGGGGGGTGGTGAGCCAACCCGGCTTATTGGTGACGATGCCCCACCGTAAGCGCGTCGGCGCAAAGCTGGCGAGTAGTTGGTCCATGCCGGGAAACAGCACGGTGGCCTGCGCGAGATTTTCACGATAGTCGTCGAGTAGCGCCAACCGGGCGGTTTCAAATTCTGGGCTGTCTTCAGGGAAATCAAAACCCAAGCGGGTGAGGGCGTAGCTGCCGTTGGAGACCTGCGCACGAATCTCCGCATAGGGCAGCGGTGCGTGTCCATGCGTTGCGCGCACCCGGTTCAGCGCGGCGGCCAAGTCCGGGGCGGTGTCCAGCAGCGTGCCGTCCAGATCAAACAAAACAGCTTCGACCGCCACGGCGAAGTCAGGCGCGAACCCGGGCGTGGATTAAGTAATTGACCCCTACCTGGGCGCACAACGCGGCCTGACGGCGGAATGGGTCGTAGCGCATGCCCGCAATGTGCGCGACTTCAAAGCCTGCCGCACGTAGCCAACGTCCGAGCTCGGAGGGACGAATGAAGCGCCGGAAGTCGTGGGTGCCGACAGGCAGCAAGCGCAGCAAATATTCCGCGCCCAACACCGCCGTGCCATACGCACGCGGCGTGCGGTTGATGGTCGAGAGAAAAATTTCGCCGTCCGGCGCGAGCAAGGTGCGACACGCGGCCAAAAGTTGCGCCGGATCAGGCACATGCTCCAGGAGTTCCATGCAGGTCAGGATGGCGTAGTGCCCGGGCAGGCGGGTGGCGTGGGTTTCGGCGGTGGTGATCTCGTAATGCACCCGCTGGGCATGCTCCGCAGCGTGGGTGCGAGCCGCGGCGATGACGGCCGCGCTGGCGTCAATCCCGCTGGCGATCGCCCCGGCTTGGGCCATGGCCTCGGTCAACAGGCCGCCCCCGCAACCTACGTCCAACACCCGCTGCTTGGCGAGTTGGGTGTGCTGGGTAATGTAGGCTAGCCGACAGGGATTGATCTCATGCAGCGTGCGGCTGGGTCCGAGGGGATCCCACCACGCCGCAGCCAGCGCGGTGAACTTGGCGACTTCCGCCCCATCGACGTTGTTCGCCTCGCGCTCAAGGGTTGCGGTCATGGGTTAGCGGCCCTCCGTGGGCAGGCGCGGTATTTCCATGGTGGCATCGACGTCGATGAGGGTTACTTCAGATTGAAATTCTGCCGGGATTGCGGGCGGTGCGAGCGGTCTATCGGCGATGGTGTCGTCGATCAACCGGCGGCGCTCGCGGATGTACGTACGCCGGTCAATTAGCTCACGGGCATAGGCGCTGCAGAGTTCTTTTAAGTAGCGATTCACGATCATGCGGGTGTTCTCTCGGGGATTCAGTCGGCCGTCACTTCAACCAGGCACACCGTCACATTGTCGCTGGCACCGTACTCTAGCGTGAGGTCTACCAAATGGCGCGCAATACGCGCCAAGCTCTGGCGTCCCATGCCCTCGGCGATGTCCTCAAAGGGTACGTGTTTGTCGAGACCATCCGAACACAGCAAAAAACGGTCGCCCGGCGCCAAACGCGCCATATTGCACTCTAGATGCAGCGTTTCCGTAGCGCCTACGGCGCGGGTAATGAGATTGCCATCGGGATGCTTGTGGGCGTCTTCACGGGCCACCAGCCCCATCCGAACGTATTCTTCTACCTTGGAGTGGTCGGTGCTGAGTTGTTCGAGTGTGCCAGCGCGCCAGCGGTACAGACGGCTGTCACCGGCCCACAAAAAAGCGCAGTAATCCCCCTGCGCCAACAGTGCGACCACCGTGCTACCAATCACCTGACCCCGTTCACGGGCTAACGCGATGAGTCGGTCATTGGTGGTCAATAATTGGTGCTCGGCAAATTCCACGAAGGTGCTGAGGTCTGGTGCAGGCCTAACCTTGGCCATCGCGGTGACGATCATCTCGCTGGCAACATCGCCAGCAGCATGCCCACCCATGCCATCTGCTACGACCCACAGTCCGTAGTCGGGGCGTTCTAGGTACGCGTCTTCGTTGATTTTGCGTACCCGTCCAACGTGACTCAGGGCGATGGAGTGCCAGCGCATCGGTTAGATCAGACTCACTGAAGGCGCAGCGGCTGCGCGGTGCTGGGGGTGGGAAGAATTCATGCGATCTGCGCCTTAAAAATGTTTGCCAGAAGTTGCCACTACGCGGTTGTCTAGCCGGTGCTCTTGAAGTGTACGATGGAGTGCGTGTTGTCTGCGAACGGCCGGCCGAGACTGATGCGGCCCCGCGCTTCCAGCGCCACTTCGTCGCGCCGGACGAATTTTTCACCGCGGCCTATATCCAAATACGTGCCATTGGTACTTTGGTCGACGAGAAAAAATTTGTCGCGTCGCCATTCAATGCGAGCGTGTAGCCGCGAGGCCATGATTTCGTCCACCCGAAGATCCGCAGCCTCCCCGCGTCCCACCACGATCTGCGGTCGGCTGGGGTCCACCACGATCCGGTGGACGTCATAGGTCACGAGGAGTTGGCCGCGCTGAGCGGGGGCGAGGACCAAATTGGGAGACATTAGCGTGGTGTCGTCTTGTCGCCACAATACTTCGAACAAGTCGAAGCCTTCTTTCTTGCCCCGCAATTGGGCGTGGTCGATCAAGCGGGTGCTGCCGCGCAGCAGCGGTGACAGTTGCTCAACCACATAACGCGTGGTGATAATTTGCCCCATTTTTGCCAGCCCCACGATGCGGGCTGCGACGTTGACGGCGTCGCCGTAGATGTCGTTTTTCTCCACAATGACGGGACCGGCGTGCAAGCCAATGCGCACCGCCAGTTTCGATGGCTGGGTTGACTGGACGCCCAGTGGGTCTTCTGCCAGCGCTTCCTGCATGCCGCACGCAGCCAGCGTAGCGTGCTCGATGGAGGCGAAAACAGACAGCAAATCATCGCCGTTGGTTTTGACGACCCGGCCTCGATAGCCCGTGACGACCGCGGCAAGCGTTTCCATGCACAGGGTGATTTGGTGGTGCGCCAGTCTATCGCCCAACTCTTCATAAAGGCTGGTGCTGCCGCTGATATCGGCAAATACGATGGCCAAAATTTCGGTTTGTTCAGTCATGCGCTCAAATAGGGTGGTCCGCACGTTTTTCGCGTCGATCAGGGGCAAACTTTAAACCGCCGATCAGGGGGGACTCTAGAGCGAGCCATGCCTCGACCCAAGTATACGCATGCGTTGCGCCTTGTCAGCCGGTAGCCGGCACCGAAACCACCGTTGCTGTGCCGTTGGCGGCCATTGGCGTGGTCCAAATGAGACTGGGTGCGCAGAATTTCGCGTGCGCCAAAGCGCCAACTGGGGCAACATGAACTCATGTCTATAGGTATCGAGACCCGTAAGCCCGGCTCTCCACGCTCGTCCGATCGGGGCGCGACGCGTGGTGTGCCCCCGGCTGCTCGACGCGCGCCGCCGCGCGGGCGCACACCGGTTGCCGATCTTGACCTCTCCGAAGACCCCTTCGATAGCGCGCTGCCTTATCCGCACTGGAGCGACCTTTCGCCCACCGATATCGGGCGCCACGCACCCGCAGAACTCCTGTTCGCGCTCATTGAGCGCATGGGCGGTACCGCAACCTCGGGTTGGAAGGGCATGCACGTCAATTTGGTCGTCTAAGTACAGCAGGACCTGCCCCCCACAGGGCTTGGCAGCGACCCTTAGCACTGCTTGGTGGTGTTTCTTAGCAAAGACTTTCTCTGTCGCGGCAATGCGCCCTTCGCTGCGCCTCCTGCTGGCGGCGCGTGGTGACATTTCGAGAACTCGAAAAATCCGCCTCAACCTATTTTTTTGATTTTTGGAAGCGCGGGTGGAAAATATCCTTGGGGATATTTGTCCCGTTTTTTTTGCCTGTTTTCGTCGAGCTTCGAAGCAGCGTAACGCAGTTGAATAGGCAAAAACCGTCGTCTGGTCGCAGCTCGGTGCGGGCTGTTATTGAGGCGGTGTCTGCGCAGACCTAGGGCAGCACGTAAAGGTGATCCGGCGGCAGGCCCGCGTGATACCGCGCAACCATTTGGGTATAAGCATCTTCAATATGTTGAGTGAACAAGGCGGTATCAAAAAGCGGCGCTGTTAAGCGGTTGCTGGCCAGTTTTTGCTTGATCTGACTGAGTCTCTCGGGGTTGGTAGCGAGTTCAACCGCCAGCAGTTCATATTGTGCTTGGGTGGTCGTTATGAGTTCAGCGAGGTTGAGCGCGTTGAGCAGACTGGCGGCCACTCTGCTCGCGAAAGCTTCGCCCACACAAGTCAGCACCGGCAAACCCGCCCACAGAGCATCGCTGGCGGTGGTATGGGCATTGTAAGGTAGCGTATCGAGGAACAAATCAGCGAATCGGTGACGTGCTAGGTGGTCCGGCGGCGACATGCGTTTGGCAAATATCAGTCGCGCGGCGCTGACTCCGTGGGCACTGGCCTCGCGGCGTAGATTTTGACCGGCAGTTTCATTGTCCTCCAGTAACCACAAAACACTGCCCGCCACTTGTTTGAGGATGCGCATCCAACCCGCGAAGGTGCTGGGCGTAATTTTGTGGTTGTTGTTGAAGCAGCAGAAGACAAACCCTGTTTGTGGCAAGCCTAAGGCGGCGCGGGAAAACTGGGTCGCCGCTATTGCGCGTTTGCGGTCATTCACTTGATAGCTGTTGGGCAGGTACGCGATTTTTTCCACATAGTGTTGCTGGCTGGCCTGGGGAATTAAAGTGTGGTCGGCTATGAGATAGTCAATATATTCTGCACCTAGCGTTCCGGGGTAACCCAGATAGCTCACTTGAATCGGGGCCGCACGGTAAGAAAATATTTTCGCCCGGTTGTTTTCTGTAAAGCCTTTCAAGTCAATGGCGAGATCTATTCCCATGCTTCGCGACAGCACGGCAATATCTTTTTCCGACTGGTTGTCCACCTCAATAAACTGGTCAAACGCCGTGAATAGCCGTTCACGCAGTGCATCGCGCTGGGCGCCCCCGAAAGAAAAAGCGATAAGCTCAAACTTATTCCGATCATGTCGCTCAAACAGTTCCGCCATCAGATAGGCTGTTGCGTGGTTATGGTAGTCCGCCGAGTAATAGCCAACCCGTATTTTTTCGTGCCGAACCCATTTCACGATGGCCGGCAGTTCGGTGCTGGTGGGGTATTGGTCAGTTGTCCAGATTTCGGCTGTTTTTCGCTGCAGTTCTAACGAGTCGCTGAGCGCGAGTACCGGCCACGGAGTCGCAACCTTTTCGTTACCGGCAATTGCCGTCATTAATTTTCCGACTTGATCCGCCACCTCAGGCCAATCACACAGACCCATCTTGGTGTGCAACCATCGGCCAACCAAAAAATCCTGGCCAGAATTGAGCTTAATAGCGTGTTCGAAGCTGGCCAATGCTGCGTCCAAACGCCTTAGCCCGCGCAGCGCGAGGCCGCGATTGTTATAAGCCTCCGCATAGTCGGTTTTGAGCTGGATGGCTAGCTCATAGCTCGCTACTGCGGCGTCGAAGCGCTGCAGGGCTTGCAACGCGATACCGCGATTGTGGTAAGCCTCCGCATAGTCGGGTTTGAGCTGGATGGCTAGCTCATAGCTCGCGACTGCAGCGTCGAAGCGCTGCAGGGCTTGCAGCGCGTTGCCGCGGTTGTGGTAAGCCTCCGGGTAGTCGGTTTT
>CAIPNE010000436.1 GCA_903866355.1 uncultured Gammaproteobacteria bacterium | reverse complement strand
TGACTCTTAGCGATGGCTTGCAAGTCGTTGAGGGCGTTGTCGAAATCACGGACAACGCGTTCGGCCACCACCTTGAACCGTACCGCGTCTACCGTCAGATCGACACGCCGCGTCGTGCGTTCAAATAGCTTAAGTCCAACGACTTCCTCAAACTGCTGGATAGTCGCTGTGAGCGATGATTGCGTTTGAAACAGCCGGGAGGCTGCGGCTGTGAAGGAGCCTGTTTCCGCAACGGCGAGGAAGCACCGAAGGTGGCGCATTGAAATTGTTCTCATCGGCGGACTTTGACGGCTTAATTGCTGCAATGATAGCCTCTGCAAAACGGCTTGTTATCTCCCCAGTCTCGTTGCGACTTATAGAAGATGCTCTGAAAACAGATCAGGGCTGTTGCATAGACTGTGTCACTACCGCTTCAAATTTATCGAAGAATATGGTCGAAAGCCAGCTCTTAGCGGATTTCTTGGGCGTTGACGCAGCGATCACTATGGATCTTGTCGCAGCCTGGGATGCATTGCGTTAGCAGGGCCTTGTTAAAAAGGCTGTGCCAAACGAAGTTGCGAGAGGCTAAAAGTAACCGGTCGCCGGCGAGGTTTATGGTGTGGTTTTTTGGGGCTCAGACTGCGCTGTTCTTGAGCCGGTCGCGAGCGAGCTCTGTCGCCTTCACGATGCCCGAGTAACCGGTACAGCGGCAGAGGTTCCCGGCCAGCTCACGGCGGATTTCTTGTTCGTTGACGCAGCGACCACGCTGGATCATGTCGCGCACCGTCAGCACCATGCCGGACGTGCAAAAGCCGCATTGCAGACCATGCGCTTCTGAAAAGCATTCCCTGATGACTTCCATCTTGGGGTCATCCTCAAAGTCTTCTATGGTGCGTGCCGACTTGCCCTCCACCGATAGGGCCAGCGTGATGCAGGCGCGTATGGGAACCTCATCGACCAGAACTGTGCAAGCGCCGCAGACACCATGTTCGCAAGCCAAGTGTGTGCCCGTCAGGTTGAGGTGGTCACGTAGGAAATCAGCCAAGGTCGTACGGTCATCAATAACGTCAACGACCGCGATGCCATTTACCGTCAGGGAAATTGTGCTCATTTTTTCAGTACTTCCGTCACCGCTCGGATGATCATGGTCTTGTGCAAATGAAAGTCATAGGAGGACTTGTCATGGCTGGTTTGTTCCTCAATGTCTTGCTCGATCAGGGCGGTGATGGCGCCAGTGGTCAGCTCGCTCAAGCTCATTCCCTGCGACAACCTCGCGGATAAGCGCGGCAGCAACACGGGCTTGTCAGCGGCAGCACCCAACACTGCGTTGACCAGGCCCTGCGTGGTGTCCAGTACCACCGCACCAATTGAGTGGGCGAACTCGCCCACCTTGTGGCAAAACTTCACATAAGACCAACGGGCGCTCGTCGAAAGATGGGGCAAGAGCACACCCATCAGCAGATCAGCCTCGCCCAAGCAGGTTTCCATGAGACCGAGCTGAAATTCTGCGAGTGGAATATGAACGTCACCGGATGGGCGCTTGATCACCGCCACGGCCCCCAGCGCCAGAAGGGCGGTTGGCCAGTCGGCGGCGGGGTCTGCATGCGCCAAGCTGCCGCCTAGCGTGCCCTTGTTGCGTATCGATCGATACGCGATGCCATGCGCCACGTTTCGCAGGTAGCCTTGCGCCGGGTCATGCACCTTGCCGTCTTCAATCATGGCGTGGGTGATACCTGCACCTATGAAAAAATGCTCACCTATCGCGTGCGACAGAGTCAATTCGGGAATTCGAGTGATGTCGATGATCTCCTCGCTTGATGCCAGACGCAGATTCATCATGGGCATCAGGGACTGACCGCCAGCCATGTACTTGGCCGTGCCTTCATACGCCAGATTGAGAGCGATGGCGTCATCCAGGCCAGCGGTCAAGTGGTAGCTGAGTTTTTCTGCTTTCATCGTGCCACCTGGCCGGTTTTGGCTTGGATTGCTTGTGCACGGACGATGGCGGCACGCACGCGCTTGGGTGTCATGGGTGTTTCATTGATTTCTCCACCTATCGCCAGCAGCGCATCACGTATCGCGTTGGCAATCGCTGCGGGGGGGGCGATGGCGCCTCCCTCGCCCATCCCCTTCATACCGTACTCCGTGTGTGGTGTCGGGGTAACCATGTGACCGATCTTGATGGCGGGCACTTCAGGTGCGCCGGGCATCAGGTAGTCGGCAAAGGTCGTAGCCAGCGGTTGGCCGTTGTCGGTGTAAGGAATTTCTTCATAGAGCGCAGTGCCGATGCCTTGCGCGATGCCGCCAACGATCTGGCCATCAACGATGAGCGGATTGACGACAGTACCGCAATCTTCAACCACGGCATAGTCCAAGATGTCGACCTTGCCGGTGTCTATATCGACTGCCACCACGGCAACCTGTGT
>CAIPNE010000435.1 GCA_903866355.1 uncultured Gammaproteobacteria bacterium | reverse complement strand
CCGGCGCCGCGCCGCGCACCCGCGTGCGAGGGCGCACGCCGCGTTCTGCGCGGGTCTGGAGTGGGTCGTCCGCGGGGTTTAGCCGATAAATGCGTTCGTCTTTGGACAGCGTCAGGTACTGCGCGCTGACGCTTGAAAACTGCAGACTTTCCTTGTTGCCGAGGCACAATACACCGCCGCGCGCGAGGCTCTTGGTAAACAACTCAAGGGTGCGATTTTGCAGCGGTTGCGTGAAATAGATCAGGGCGTTGCGGCAAAAGATGAGGTTCATCTCGCCAAACACTTGGTCGATGGTCAGATTGTGGTTGGCCCAAGTAATGGCGTCGCGCAAGGGCTTGCTCATCTGTACCACGTCGTTTTGCGCCAGATAATAGCGGTTGAGCGAATGCTCGCCGCCGGCTTTCTGATAGCGGTGGCTGGCCTTCTGCACGTTGGCGATAGGGTAGATGCCGTCACGACCTTTTTGTAATACCTCGTCGTTAAAGTCGGTCGCATAAATGGTTGCGCGCGGCAACAGCCCCGCCTCCTCCAGCAGGATGGCCAGCGAATAAACTTCCTCGCCGCTGGCGCAGGCGGCGTGCCAGACCTTGAAATAAGCGTGGCTGGCCAGCATCGGCAGGATCTCGTTCTTCAGCGCAAGCCAGAACGAGGGGTCGCGGAACATCTCGGTGACCGGAATCGAAAACTTGCGCAACAGGATTTCGAAAAAAACCGGATCGTGCAGCACGCGCGGGATGAGCTCGCTGATCTGCGCGATGTTGTGTTCCACCATGGTCTGCCGGATGCGCCGCTTGAGCGACGCCTGCGCATAGCCTTTGAAATCGTAGCCCCAGCGCCGCTCGATCGACTCCAGCAGCAACGCGACCTCGAAGTCGTCGAGATGGTCGCTGGCCGCACTCATCTGTATAACCAAACGCGCATGGTCGACAGCAGGCGATCGACATTAACCGGCTTGGAGAGATAGTCCGAGGCCCCCACTTCCATGCAGCGCTCGCGGTCTGCCTTCATCACCTTGGCGGTCAGAGCCAGGATGGGCAGGCGGGCATATTTTTCCTGTGCGCGCACCCTTTGGATCAGTTCATAGCCGTCCATTCCCGGCATCATGACGTCCGTGAGCAGGATGTCTATGCCGGTGTTTTCGGCCAAAAAGTCCAACGCCTCTTCCCCATTCTTGGCGGTGAATACCGTCAGGCCACGCTCCTCGAGCAGTCCGCTCAGGGCGAAGATGTTGCGCAAGTCGTCATCGACCAGCAGCACTTTCTTGCCGGCAAACAGGGCTTCGCGGTCATGAATGGACGCCATCATTTTGCGCGCGCGCTCGGGCAGGTTGCTGGCGCGGCGATGCAGGAACAGCGCCACTTCTTCGACCAAACGCTCGTCCGAACGCACGCTCTTGAGGATAACGCTGGCCGAGTGCTGGTTAAGCTGCGCGTGCTCCGTGCGGGTCAGATCGCGACCGGTAAACACAATCACCGGCGGCATTTGGGCGCCGAGTAATTTTTGCGCCTGCTCCAACACCTCGAAACCGCTCATGTCAGGCAGGCCGAGATCGAGCACGATCAAGTCGATGGCGATCTTTGCCATCCGCGCGAGGGCCTCGGCGCCAGTATTGGCCTCGTGGATCGTGACATCCGCAGATTCAAGCAGGGCGTGAACAGAATGGCGCAGGGCTTGGTCATCCTCGATTAGCAGGATTTCCTTGGGGTGTTTGTCGCGGACTTTGTTCAGCGCGTCGAAGGCGGCTTGCAGCTGCTGCGGGCTCACCGGCTTTTGCATGAAACCCAACGCGCCATGCTGCATGACCTGGCTGTTGTGATCCCCGGCGGACATCACATAGACCGGGATATGCAAGGTGCTGGGATTTTCCTTGATGTGGGACAGCACCGACCAGCCATCGCGCTTGGGCAGTTGCATATCGAGCAGCACCGCCTGCGGTGTCTGCAGCGCCAACCACTCGATGGCTTCTTCGGCGGTGGGACAGGCGATGTATTTGAAGCCTTTCTCATGGCATATCTCGCCCAGTATCTTGGCAAATCCGGGATCGTCTTCAACGATCAGGATGGGCGCTTCGCCCGTCAAGCCGTCACGGTCGTCCGCGATGTGGACGATAGGGATTTCCTTGACGCGGGCGGCGGGCTTTGCCGTCGGCGCGCGTTGGATGGGTCTGCTGACTTCGGCCACGGCCATGGGGACGGGGTCGGGGGTTTTCTGTGCTGCCCGGCGCTCATCCGCTGCATCCGCCACCTCCTTCGGGCCATCCACAGGCAGGTAGAGGGTAAAGGTCGAGCCTTTGCCTAGCTCGGACTGAACGCGGAGTTCGCCGCCCAGCAGTTTTGCGAGTTCGCGCGAAATGGTCAGCCCCAGCCCGGTGCCGCCAAATTCTCGGCTGGTCGAGCCATCGGCCTGCTGGAAGGCCTCCCAAATTTGCTTTTGTTTCTCCAACGCAATGCCAATCCCGGTGTCGCTGACCGACAGACTGATGATTTCTCCAGCGTTGGCGAGCCGGCTGTGCGGATGGATTATTAGCCCCCGCGCCGGCGCCAGTGTCAGTGTCACCCCGCCCTGGTTGGTGAACTTGAAGGCGTTGGAGAGCAGGTTGCGCAGGATCTGCCCGACGCGCTGGCGGTCGCTGATGAGGTAGGCCGGCAGCGCCGGGTCGTGATGCAGGCTGAAGTTCACACCCTTGTCTTCGGCCACGATGCTGTACAAAGAGCTCAACTGTTCGGCAAGCTCGCTCAACTCCAGCTCCCCCAACACGGCAGTTTCGTAGCCCGCCTCAATTTTCGATAGATCGAGAATGTCGTTGATGATGGCGAGCAGATCATCGCCGCTCTGGTGCATGATGCGCGCCGATTCGACCTGCTTGGCGCTCAAGTTGCCATCCCGGTTGTCGGCCAGCGTGCGCGACAGGATGAGCATCGAATTGAGCGGCGTGCGCAGCTCGTGGCTCATATTGGAGAGAAATTCGCTCTTGTACTTGGACGCCGCGGCCAGATCCTCGCTCTCCTGTTGCAGCTCGGTCTGGGCCTGCTTCAGCGCGATGTTCTTTTCATTGACCTCTAGTTTTTGGGTTTCCAGCACCTCGTTGGTCTGCCGCAACTCCTCTTGTTGCGCCTTGAGATTGGTTTCGCTCATCTTGAGCGCCTGCGCCTGCTCTTCCAGCACCTCGTTGGTCTGCTGTAGCTCTTCTTGCTGCGTCTTGAGATTGGTTTCGCTCTCCCTGAGCGCCTGCGTCTGCTCTTCCAGCACCTCGTTGGTCTGCTGCAATTCTTCTTGCTGCGTCTTGAGCTCGGCTTCGTTCTCCTTGAGTGCCTGCGCCTGCTGCAGCGTCTGCGCCAGCAACACGCGGGTGTTCTCGGCGGACTGCGCCACGTGCAGGCCGACGGCGATGGCATCGCCGGCGCGGCGCAGTAAATCCAGCGCCACGGGGTCAAATTCGGTCACGCGCGAGAGCTCCAGCACACCCTTGATTTGATTCTCATGCACCAAGGGCATGACCAGGACATTCCTGGGCAGGGTGTCGCCGGTGGCCGAGGCAATGCGCGAGTAGTCGGCGGGCAGATTGGTCACGGAAATCAGCTGTTTCTCTAGCGCCGCCTGACCGACCAGGCCTTCGCCGAGAGCGAAGCGGTTGGAGATGCCTTTGCGCAGTTCGTAGGCAAAGCTGGCCATGAGGCTCAAATACTGGTGCTCCTCATCGAAGACAAAAAGTGCTGCGGCCTGCGCCTCGGTGTAACGCGCCAGACAAGACACCGTCAGGCGGCTGAGTTCACCCAGACTTAAGTCACTGCGCAGTTGTTCTGCGACGCTCGTCATCCCGGTATTGACCCAGTTCTGGGACTCAATGGCCTCGGTCGTGAGGCGTTGCTTTTCCAGCATGCCGTTAAATTCACTCACCAGCGTGGCGAATTCGTCCCGCCCGGCATACTGGACGTTTTGGTTTAAGTCACCCGTGCGTACCACGTCGGCCATGGCTTTCAGCAAGCCATTCACCGGTTGCTGGATAGAGCCTGTCACCAGCAACCCTAGCCATATCCCGCCGACAATAACGATGCCAGTGATCGCCAACAGCAGGGTTTTCGCCCGCGCCATCTCTTGGTTGCTGGTCTGGATCTGTTCCTCGCTTTGGGCGGTTTGGAATGCTTGGTTTTCTACCAGCGCGGCCAGCCAGATGGCATTCAAGGGCGTGGCAGATGCCGTTAACGCAACCCGCGCCTCGCTCAATTTTTTGTCCAGCACCAGCGCAATCACCGCGTCATTGGCGGCGCGCGCCACGACCTTCCCCGCATCAATTTTTTTTCTGAGGGCTAGCCCCGCATCGCTGGCCGGGAGCCGCTCCAAGCGTGCCCAGTTCTGGTCGTATTCAGCCCGCTCGAGCTTAAGCTGGGTCAGCTCTTGGTTAACGATCGCGGTGTCGTCCCCGTTCAGAATGATGGCGCTGATGCTCTGCGCGGCGGCGTGGATTGACGTACTTAGGTCTTGGCTTAAGGCGATTTTGCGACTGTTGTCAAACACGACATCCTCAAAGCGCTGGGACTGTTCTGCTAGGCTGGAGAGGCCAATAATGGCGATTAACGCAGAAAACGCCGACAGCAGGGCAAAGCTCAGGATCAGGCGCGTCGCTAGTTTTAAGTTGATCAATTTCATCATGGGGTGTCCCCTCGGGGGCGTGTACGGTGTGGATTGAGTTCGAAGGAGTGGTGCGCCCGCAGCCGCGGGCGAGTCGGCGAGATTAAGTCGCAGATTTTCGGGCCTGGGCTTCTAAGCTGATGGTTGCCCCAACAATCCGATCTCCTAATTTTTGGCCCAACGAGACATAGGAT
>CAIPNE010000434.1 GCA_903866355.1 uncultured Gammaproteobacteria bacterium | reverse complement strand
GCGTCGTGGTTTGCGGAGTCTTTTGAAGATCTGCGCTTCAGCGAACTTATCGCGGGCGCGGGCCATTGGGTGCAGGTCGAGAAACCCGCGCAAACCACCGCTCAGATGCTGCGTTTTCTGCGCGAGGTGGCACCGCGCTAAAGGGTCGTCCCGCTAGCCCCTCCATGGCCCTCCCAACATGGGCCTTCACCCCCGCGTTGGTTAATCGGTAATGGCACCCGGCAGGGGTGCCCTGTTTAGGGAAATAACTCATGCAGCTCAGTTTTTTTACGATGCCCATCCACCCCTTAGGGCGCGATTACCGCCAAACCCTGCGCGAGGATCGGGCAGCCTTTTTGCTCGCTGACGAATTGGGCTACGCCGAGGCTTTCGTGGGCGAGCACGTGACCGATTTGGCCGAAACCATTACCTCCTCGCTGACTTTTTTGGCGAGCCTGGCCTATGAGACCCGCCAAATTAGGCTGGGCACGGGCACCATCAATTTGCCCAACGCCCACCCGGCGGCCATTGCCGCGCAGGTGGCGATGGTGGACCACATGTGCGACGGGCGCTTTATTTTGGGGATTAGTCCCGGCGGCTTGCGCTCGGACGCCGAGGTTTTTGGCACGCTGGACCGCGACCGCAAGGCGATGGCCAACGAAGCCATTGCCCAGGTGTTAGCGATTTGGGCGGGCGAAGCCCCTTACGATATTGAGGGCGAATTTTGGCGTATCTCCACCGCGCGCACGCTCGACCGGGAGATAGGTCAGGGCGTGATCCTCAAGCCTTTCCAGCTGCCACATCCGCCCATCGCTGTGGCCTGTATGTCGCCCAATTCGGACTCTGTCACGCATGCCGCGCGCCACGGCTGGTCCATCATTTCGGCCAATTTCCTACAGCCCGGTTGGGTTGCTACCCACTGGCAAAAAATGCTCGAAGGCGCCGCCTTGGGTGGCCGCACCGCTAACCCGCGCGACTGGCGCGTGGCCCGCAGTATTTTTGTGGCCGACAGTGAGGCCGAGGCACGTGCCTACGCGCGCAGCACGCAGGGGCCCTACGGACACTACTATCGCAGCCTGATGCGCAAACTCATCGGCAACGGTCGCCCTGAACTGTTTAAAACCTCGCCCGACCAGCCCGACGCCGCGATTACGCTGGAGTTCGTGCTGGATACTTTGGTACTGTGTGGCACGCCCACCCAGGTCGCCGAACAAATTTTGGCGTTGCGCGAACGCGTGGGTGATTTCGGCACGCTGGTGTATGCCGGTCACGATTGGGCCGATTCGGTGCTCGCACGCCGCTCGATGCAGCTTATGGCCGAAGAAGTCATGCCGCGCGTCAACGCCGCCCTCGGCCAATAAGCGCGAATGTGCGGTTTTTGCGCGGTTTTTGCGGGCCTGCCGCATTGGACAGACGCCGCCTCAGATGCTGCACAAGGCGTTGAGCTGGATGACCGAGAACGCCGACTGGCCCGGCGCCACCGGGTGAGTCTCATCAATGTGGTGGTCGCTCATTTTGGCTGCACGGTGGAAGATTGGGGCGGCGGCGAGTACATCGTGCGCAGCCAACGGGGCCGCAGCGAACTCGTGGCGTCTTTGCCGCAAGTTTGGCAGGTGGTCGAGAATATCGCCGGTCGCCCGGTCGACCCCTTGCTGCCCGGGCTGTTGGACGCGCTCACCGCGCCGCCCGACGCATGAGCTATCGCGAGGCTATTCCGCTGGTGGTGCTCACGGGCTTTTTGGGCAGCGGCAAGACCACCCTCCTCAATGCTTGGTTGCGCGATGAGCGTTTACGCAATTGCGCCGTGCTCATCAATGAGTTTGGCGAGATTGGGCTGGATCACCAATTGGTGGAGCCCATGGACGGCAGCCCGGTGCTGCTCGCCAACGGCTGTGTGTGCTGCAGTATTCGTGAGGATTTAACCACCGCGATCCTCAATCTCGATGCGCGCCGCTTGGCCGGCGATATTCCCGCCTTCACGCGCCTAGTGATCGAAACCACTGGGGTGGCCGATCCCGCGCCTATTTTGGCCACTTTGTTAAACGATCCCGAACTGCGCCATCACTACCGTTTGGGCACGGTGGTGACCGTCGTCGACGCGCGGCATGGCCCTCAGGATTTGCGGCTGCGCGAGGAAGCCTTAAAGCAGGCCGCGTTGGCCGATCAATTCATTATCACCAAGCGCGATTTGGTCTCCCCCGCCGCCTTAGTCGCCCTTGAGCAGCAGCTGCGAGCGATCAATCCCGGCGCGCAGTTTGCCGCGTCGAGCGACGCCGGGGTGTTGGTGAACGGCGATGTTTACGATCCCGCCCTGCGCGGCGAGGAGGTGTTGCGCTGGCTGGCCCCGCCGGGTCCGGTGCATACGCACGCGGCGCCAGCCGCCACTTCCCACCTGCAAGCTTTTGCCAGTTTCAGTGTCACCTTAGACCAGCCTTTGGACTGGATTGCCTTTGGGGTGTGGCTGACGATGCTCCTGCACGTGCATGGCAATCGGGTGTTACGGGTGAAGGGGATTTTGAACGTGGCAGGTAGCGCCACGCCGGTGGTGATCAACGGTGTGCAGCATCTGGTGCACCCGCCTTTTCATTTGGCGGCGTGGCCCGATGCCGACCGCCGTTCGCGTTTGGTGTTTATCACCGAGGGTCTCAGTCACGAGACCCTCGGTGCGTCGTTGGCGGCGTTTAACCAGCTGGGCGCGCGTTTGCGGCCGGCAGCGGATTTTTTGTCTTAAATTCCTGACAAATGGTATTGAGCGTGACAAAACGCACGCCCTCGTGATGGCGCATGTGGTCGATCAAGCGTTCGAGCATCATCAACATTTGCGGGTGACCGCTCGCATCCGGATGCAGGCAGGCGTTAAAGACGCCGTAGTCGAGGTTGCGATACACCCAGTCAAATTGGTCCTGCCACATCTGACCTAAGTCGCGCGGCGGCACCCAGCCGTGGCTGTTGGGAAATTTTTTGACGAACATTACCGGCGGCGCATCGTCCAAATACCAGCTGCAGGGGATTTCCAGCAGGCTAGTCAGCTGGCCCGGCTGCCAGGGTTTCATCCAGCTCTCCGCCGGTTTGGTGTAGTCAATTTTGGTCCACTTGTCCCCGCCCCGCAGGTAATACGGCGAGTGATCGTTTTCCATCAGGCTGTGGTCGTATTCAATGCCTTTCGCGAGCAGCAGCTCGATGGTGTTGCGGCTTAATTCCCACCACGGCGCGGAGTAGCCCTTGGGGGCGCGGCCGCACAGTTCGACCACCAAATCGAAAGTCTTGTTGAGTACCGCACTTTCTTGTTCTTTCGACATCGCCAAGGGGTTCTCGTGGGCGTAACCGTGCAGGCCCAACTCGTGGCCCGCCGCTGCGACCAGCTGGGATTCTTTCGGGAAACTTTCGATCGAATGGCCCGTGATATTCCACGTGGTGGTGATGCCGTATTTATCAAAAAGATCGAGTAGACGCGGTGTGCCAACTTTCCCGGCGTGGACGCCGCGTGAGATGTCGCAAGGAGAATCCTCGCCACCGAAAGACCCCAACCACAGGGAGACGGCGTCGAAGTGAACATTGAAGCAAACTTGTATATCTTTCTGTCCCATGCCGGAGATTCCTCTTTTTTACTACGCTTAGGGGATGCGGTCGGCGGCTTTTTGATTGCTTGCCGCGTCCTCACGCGTTAACAATAGCCTATTAGTGACTAACTACAGAGGGTCCGACCATGACGCGTTCCGTTTCCATTGCCGTGTGTCAGTTTGTCATTAAGCCAGTGGCTAACTTTGATGCTTTCGCCGCGCAAGTGGTGAATTTGCTCGATCAGGCCCAAGGCGCGGATCTGGTGTTGTTCCCAGAGCTTTTCACCTTGGCGCTGTTTACCACGCTGGAAGACTGGCGCAACCGCCCGCTCGCCGACTTGGTCGCCATTGATCGTTATACCAATGCCTATCGCGAGTTCTTTGCCTATGAGGCGCGCGCCCGTGGCCAGCACATCGTGGCGGGCTCGCATCTGGAGAAAAAGGCCGGGGGCTACCTCAATGTGGCCTATGTGTATGGCCCCAACGGTCTGATCCACATGCACGACAAAACGCATATTTTCCCCGCCGAGGCGCAATGGTCGACCGGCGAAGGCGACCGTATGGAAGCCTTCACTCTGCCGTTTGCGCGGGTGGGTTTGAACGTGTGCTACGAAGCAGAAATTCCTGAGTGCGCGGCGACGCTGGCCGAGCAGGGAGCAGAAATTATTCTGTGCCCGTCATTTACGTTCTCGGAATATGGTTTCTGGCGGGTGCGCCACAGCGCCCACGCGCGCTGCATCGAAAACCAACTGTATTTTGTCCATTGCGCCACCGGTGGCGACCTGCCGCAAGGCCCCCTGCCCAATGGCTGGACTCGCAGTTCCATACTCTCGCCCTGCGACACGCCGTGGCCGGCACCCAACGGGGTGGTGGCCGAGGCCGCCACCAATGTAGAAATGGTTTTGCGCGGTTCGGTGGATCTGGATCTTATCCAGACCAATCGCAGCAATGGCGTGGCGCCCACCTTCCGTGATCGACGTCGGCGTGCCGCGTGCTACCAACAATGGCCGTCCCACTTGTCGCGGGGATAAACCACGTCGCCCAGGGTGGCGTGGCGCCACCCTAGGCGGCGATTGTGCCGCCTCAGCGGCCTGCCCGAGTGGGGGCTTCACCAGCCGTGCGAAGAAAGCTCGCCGGCCGCGCGCGCGCGGGTGGTGCGGCACTGTACCTTTGGTCGATACTAGCTCCCCAAACCGCCTCTCATTCTCAGGATCAGTAAACTCATGGCTTTCTTTTTATCCCGAGTGATAACGCCGTTCGCGCTTTGCTTGTCGCTGATGGTGTCGGTACAGGCCGACACTTCGGACGCCGCCCTAACCCTGGTTCGAACCACGGTGGAGGCGCTGCGCACCGGTCTGCAGGCGCCGCTGGCCGAGGGCCAGAACGCCACCGCGCGGGCCACGGCCTTAGTGGAGCAAGATGTCGTACCGAACATGGATTTAAATTACTCCGGACGGCTGATTTTGGGTCGTCACTGGGGCGATGCAGACGCAACCCAGCGCGCGGACTTCATTGCCGCCTACCGCGAAATGCTGCTGCGGACTTATTCCGCGCACGTGCTGGACTATCAAGATGCCACCGTGGAATACCTCTCGGCAGTGCCGCTGGGTAATACGGCTGGGCGCATGACCGTGCGCACGCGGGTGACGCGTGAGGGTAAAGGGGCGGCCAGCGTGGACTATCGGGTGATCGATCGGGACGGGCAGTGGAAAGTCTTCGACGCCGTGATCGATGGCGTGAGCATCGTCTCCACCCTGCGCACCGCGGTAGACACGGAGATTGGGCGTATTGGTCTCCCCGCGCTCAATACCCAACTGCGCACGGGCAAAGTGGCGTTGGCGCCTTAAGGCTCGACCTCAAGCGTGTAGCCAGTAGGCCCATTCGCTAAACGTCGGCAGTGTCCACCAAGCGCGGCGCTACCCGCGCGCGATAATTCACCCGCCCGGCCCCGCTCTCCAGCGGTGCTGTGACCACGCCGGTGGCGTCACGCCGGGCACCTTGGGTGGCAGATTCCGGCACGATAACCACCATCTGCCCGTCGCGCCCAGTCTCCTCGCGATGCGCAATGAGCAAACCCACGGCCCCTTGGTTTACTTCCTGCTGGAGCTTGTCCAGGGAGCTGGTGCGGCGCCAGCCAAAGTCTGGCCCAAACTCGCGCAGCCAGCAAAAAAGCCCGTTCACCGACACTTCTGTCACCGTTAGACCGGCTGACGGGGCCGGCACTTCGCCGTTTTTTAGACGGACTAGGGCCTCTGCCGTCCACCACACGCGGGGCAAATAAACCCCCGCCAGATGACAGTAATCGTGGGCGTACACGGCGGCTAAACTGGCTCCCGCACGGGGTGCATAGCGGGCATGCGCGGGGTTATCCACGGCGAGCCAAGCCACGATGGCCGCCAGCGAATCGCGTAAGCGCGCCGGGCTATCGCCAACGCGCCCCGGCTGCCCGGGCTCGTTGAGCGAAAACGGCCCGGCCAGTGCGCCCCGGCTGGTGCCGCCGTCGGCTGGCGCCGGCAGTTGTGCCGCCGGGATGCCGGCCAGCGGGGCTGAGGTTGCCAGATCAGCTGGGGCCGGGGCCGGGCGCAAAAAATTGCGGGCTGCAAAACCGTGGTAGCGCGCGCCCGACAGCAACACCTCTATTTCCAGAAAGCCGTTGCGCGGGACGGCGCTCAGCGCCTGTACCCACTGACCTGCCGGTAGCCGCGCCAGTACGTTGCGCTGCGGGTGGGCGTCGTCGATGCGCGGCTCGCGCCGCAAGTTTAGCCACGCCGTGGTTGGCGCCACCCGATAGTGGCGGCCAGTGGCGGCCGCCGGGCTAGGTGCCGGCAACGCGGCATTACCGTTCTGCGGTGGGGCAAGACTGGGCGGGTTGGTGGGGTCGCTGAGGGTGTGCGCGCGCCGCAAAAAATCGAAAATCAGCTCGCCGTAATAACGCTGGCCATCAAACCAGCCCTGCCTTAAACCCAAGCGGGGGACGTAGCGCCCACTGTTGTAAACAATCGCCACCGCCGCCTGTTCGTCATCGGTGAGACGGGTTTTGTGCTGCCAGCCGAGGCGCCGCAACGCGGCTTGGAGCACCGCCAGTGCCTGCGTGAGGGCGAGGTCAAAGTCTGCGTAGTGGCGCTCCAAAAAATACGCCGGATCGCGCTCAAAATGCTGGAGATCGCGTTGAAAAATGCCAAAGCCATGGCAGAATTTGGCGGGTTGTTGGGCCACTTTCTGGTAGGCGGGGAGATAGCGGGCCAAGGCCACCAGCGCGGCGCGGGCCTGCGCAAACATCGCCGCTCCGTCGGGATGGGCGAGCAAGGCGGCCTTGGATTGCGGGAAGGCACGCCGGCCCCGCTCAACGGTGTCACCGACGCACAGCGCCAAAATTTCCGCAGTGGACAACTCGGGGCGGCGGCGTAGCACCGACCAGACTAAGCCGGTCTCCTGACACGCCAGCGCGGTGATGAAATCCACGCTGAAGGGCGTATTGGCTAGCGCGGTGGCGATCCGCGCCGCAAATTCGTTCTTAAACCAGCTAATGTCACTGAGATCTGGCACGGCTTCTCCCTCCGACCGCCTAGGCTACCTGCGCGGTAGGCGGCCAAAATAGGCTTAGACACCTAGAGCATGGTGCGTCTGAACAGCCGCACGAGAGAGAATATTAAGGCCGCGAGGGCTGGGAAGTCTCTCCCGCGCAAGACGCGCGGGAGAGTGGGCCTACGCCTTAGGCGCGGCGTCGACGCCGCAGGCCGACCATCCCGGCCAGCGCCGGGGCCATCAGGAAAGCCGCCGCTGGCAGGGGCACTGCCTGCGCTTGAAAGCTCTGCAGTTCACTCGCCTTGACCGCAAAGACATAAAAATTATTTCCGCCGGCGATGCCGGGCACAAAGTCATTGTCGTTGGCGAGATACAAGGTGTGGAAGAGCTCGCCGCTGTCGATGATATCCGCGCCCCACGCCATGGCCTCCATTTTTGCGGGCACCTGGGCGCTCGTGATCCCTTTTGCATTGAGCGCGGCTTTCACATCGAGGAACAGCGATTTGGTCACTTTCTGCGCGGCAAGATCACCGGCCATGCTGGTCACATCGGTCGCGCCGCTGAGGTTGATTTTAAAAAGCTGTTTGACCACGGCATTAGTGCCATCGCCCAAACCTTTGCCATCGCGTTCATCTACCAAGAACTCATCGTTGTTGATAGCGAGGATTTCGCTAATCCCGCTGCCGGTGGTTAGCTGGTAGGCGTACTCGTGCGTTGTGCCGCTGGCGATATCCACGGTAACGATACGCACGCTCTTGTTGGTGTCCTGCAGTAGCGGGGCCTGCATGACGCCGATGAGCTTGCTGCCGTCTGGCGTAATGGCCAGCCCTTCCATGCCTTTATTGGCGACCCGGCCAGTGGTGTTGGTCGGTGAGCCTTCTGAGGCTGTGGTGGGGCCCTGCGTTGCAACCGCCAAATTGCCGGGCAGCGCAAAGGCGCGGGTGCGCGCGCCGGTGGCTTTGTCGAATTCGTAGAGATAGGCGCCGTATTCGTCGCTCACGTAGACTTTCGATCCATCGTTGGACATCCGAATGGCCTCGGGATCAAAGCGTCCGTTGTTGGGGGAGACGGAGTTTTGGGTCGCGTCGTAGCCGTCCGAGCGCCCGGTGAAATAGTTCACCCCCACGCTGTTTTCGCTGGGCGTGCCGCTCACGCCACCCGAGCCCACCGTACCGTAAACCAACGCCGTGGGGCTGTAGAGCTTGGTGGTGGCCTGCAAGGTGGGCACCAGCGTGTAGGCATAGGCACCGCTCGCGGTGGCCGACAAATTCATGCTGATGGTGTGAAAGCGTGAGATGTAGGAGGTCGTGTCTTCTAACGCGCTGTTCCAGGCTGTGGCATTGGGGCCCCGATCTGGCGTGGCTAAAAAGAGATTATTGCCAGCGTAAGCCAGCCCGGATCCCACCCCGCCCAAGATCGATTTGGCGAGACCATTTTCGAGGTTGCCAGTCAGCCCCGAGAGATCGTTGGTGCCGCCCAAGCTACCGACGGCGATGAGTTCCAGATTGCTGATGGCCGCGGCACTTTGCGCCCAGCCTGCGGCGCAAATTGCCGCTGACAGTAAAAATTTTAGGTTCATGCTCATTCTCATTTGCTCTTTGGGATACCCGGAGGGGTTCATTGACGGATCACCACACGGCCGCGGCACGGTGCCCGAGAATTTCGGACCACCCACCGTAAGCCAACCGCGCTTAAGCTTTGCCGGCGAATGTGACCGGCGTGTGAGCGACCGGGCAGCGCGTTTGCGCGGCGCGCGGTATTCGCTTTGATGGCGCGGTAGCGGTCAAAACCGCGCGTGGTGCGCGCAAGTGCGCATCAAACAGCTAAAGACCCGCACGGATGGCTCACGAGGAGGTACTTAGGCGCAGCCGTTTTGCTCATCGGGATCGCGCGCTCGGGATCGCGCGGGCGCTACCTGCTGGCGGGATGTCGCCGATGAAGCAGGATGTCCATTGGACCCACGCACGGCGAATGCGTGTGAACACCACGCCCAAGGCTAGGGACACCGGTGCGCATCGTCGGGGGGGCACCCTCTAGGCCGCAACTAAAGTGTGCGGCAGATACGGATCAGGGCGGTGGCACCCGGTGGTGCTGGGCAGTGAGCAAGCGGCGTGCGAGGGCTTATAGTGCGCGTCACCATCACACTTAAAATCATCGTATTCGGGGAGCAGTCACATGGAGCCATTGCACGGCATTCGCATCATTGAAGTCACGACTAATGCATCCGGGCCGCTGGCCACCGGCATTCTGGCCGACCAGGGTGCGGACGTGATCCGGCTGGAAACCATCGGCAGTGGCGATCCCTCGCGCCACGTGGGCGGCACCCGGGGCGGGGTTAGCGCCTACAACGCGCAGCTCAATCGCAATAAACGTTCCATGGCGGTGGACCTTAAAAACCCGCTGCTGCGCGAACCCCTGCTGCGACTGATTCGCACGGCAGATGTGTTTGTGCAGAACTCGCGGCCCGGCGCGCTCGATCGTTACGGCTTTGGTTATGAGGCTTTGCATGCTGAAAACCCCACGCTGATCTACCTCTCCATTTCTGGCTTCGGTAGCACCGGCCCGGCGGCGCATCAGCGGGTTTATGATCCGATCATCCAGTCGGTCGCGGGTTTTGCCGCAGCCCAGGGTGCGGGCGGTGATCCAGCGCTAGTGCGCACCATCGCCAGCGATAAAGTGGCCGCGCTCACGGCCTCCCAAGCCATCAGCGCCTCTTTGTTGGCGCGCGCGCGCGGCTTGGTGAGTGGCCATCACGTGGAGCTCTCCATGCTGGATGCCAGCCTCCAGTTTTTGTGGCCAGAAGTATTTTGGAACCACAGTTTTGTGGGCGAGGAAGGCGTGACGCGCAAGCCGCTGATTTCAGATTTCTACCGCCTGCTACCCACTCTCGACGGCTTCGTGGCCCTCATCGTGGTGGGCGATACGGAATTTAAGGGCGCGTGTCGTGGCCTCGGGATTGAACCTTTGTTTGACGATCCGCGCTTCCGAACCCTGAGCGATCGTTTTGCGCGCTATGCGGATCTGTTTGCAGAATTTGCGCTGGCCTCGCAGCACTTGAGCACCGCAGACGTCGTTGCGCGGATGGACCACGAGGGCGTGCCTTGTGCCCGTGTCAATTCACTCGATGAGGTGATTACCGATGAACGTGTCACCCATCGTGACAGCGTGTTCGAGTACGAAGACCCGCGTGCAGGCCGGATGCGGCAGGCTCGGCCCGCTGCCATTTTTGACGGTGAGCCCAATGGGATTCGGCGACCCGCGCCAGCGCTGGGCGAGCACACCGATGAACTGCTAGCGGCCAGTGGGTGTTCGGCCAGCGAGATTGCGGCCCTGCGCGCGGCCGGTGCGGTGGCGTAAGGCGGTGCTATTAGGGGTGGCGTCCGTTCTGGGTGGCAGGCTGCGGCCTGCCTGAGCCAGTTGTTTTCCGCCCTTAATCCCGGGGAGCTGGCGGCCGTGCTGCTCTCGCTGAAAGTAGCCACCAGCTGCCTGTTGCTGGTGAGCGCGCCAGCCTTGGCGCTCGGCTGGTTATTGGCGCGACGGCAGTTCCCTGGCAAGGCGCTGGTCGATGGCCTAGTCCACCTGCCGTTAGTGCTGCCGCCGGTCGTGCCTGGGTATTTACTGCTGTTGCTGCTCGGTCAGCAGGGCGTGGTGGGCGGCTGGCTTTATCGGACTTTTGGGATGTCGCTCGCGTTTAACTGGAAAGGGGCGGTGGTGGCCTCAGCGGTCATGGGCTTGCCCTTGATGGTGCGTGCGGTGCGCCTGTCCATCGAGCTCATCGACCTTCGTTACGAGCAGGCGGCTGCTACGTTGGGTGCCGCACCTTGGCGGATTTTTACCCATGTGACGCTGCCATTGGCGTGGCCGGGGGTGCTCACCGGCATGGTGTTGGCGTTTACGCGCAGTCTGGGGGAGTTTGGCGCCACCATTACTTTTGTCGGCAATATCGCCGGCGAAACCCAAACGCTGCCGCTCGCGATTTATTCGGCTACCCAGCAACCCGGCGGCGAAGGCCCGGCGCTGCGGTTGGCGTGCCTGTCGTTGGGTCTGGCGCTGGCAGCGTTGTTGGCCAGTGATGTGTTTGAGCGCCGTGCACGACGGCGTTTGGGTTTGCCCTGAGCCATGTTGGAATTTTCGGTAACACTCACTCAGGGCGGCTTTACGCTGGACGCCGCTTTGCGGTGCGACGCCGGTGTCACGGGGCTTTTTGGGCCGTCCGGATCGGGGAAAAGTACGCTGCTGGCCGTTCTGGCTGGCCTCCAACGTCCCCAAGAGGGGCACATTACGCTGGCCGGCGAGACCCTGTTTGACGCCGCCACTGGCGTGAATTGGCCACCGCATCGACGGCGTATCGGGGTGGTGTTCCAGGATGGGCGGCTGCTGCCGCATCTGGGCGTGACGGCGAATCTGCGCTTCGGTTTGTCGCTGCGCGCAACGGGTGGGCCGAGTTTCGAGCACGTGGTCGAGGTGCTCGCGCTCAGCGGGCTATTGTCGCGCCGAGTGCAGTCGCTGTCGGGCGGCGAACGGCAGCGCGTGGCACTGGGCCGTGCGTTGCTGGCAGCGCCCCAACTGCTGCTGTTGGACGAGCCACTCGCCGCCTTAGATGAGGGGATGAAGCAGCAAATTTTGCCGTTTCTGCGGCGGGTGAAAGAAGACTTCAAGCTCCCGATGATTTATGTCTCGCATGCGATTAACGAAATTCTGCACCTCACCCCCAACCTCGCGGTAATGGACGCGGGGCGGATCATTGGCCATGGACGGTTTAGTGAAATCATTCACGAAGACCGTGTGCTGGCGCTGGCTCACGCACTAGGACTGCAAAATGTGTTGTCCTTAGAGGTGGTGAGTAACGACACCGTGCTGGGCTCGACGAGCGCCCGCCACGGCGCGCAGCTATTCCTATTGCCGCTGGCGCACCTCGCGCCGGGCGCCACGGCACATGTAGCCGTCCGTGCCGAAAACATCGCCTTGGCGCTGTGTCCCGCCGCGCACACCACGATTCAAAACCAGTTGCCCGGCGTCATTACCCGTATTACCCCGCTCGCCAACCGGCTCTTGGTGGAAATAGACGCCGGTTTGCCGCTCATCGCCGAGGTCAGCGCACGCGCGGTGAGCGATTTGGCGTTGGCCAAGGGCACGCCGGTGTATTGCTTGATCAAGGCCAACGCGTTCGCCTATTTGGGGCAGGGCGCGTAGGTTCTATCTACGGGTACTATCCGGTATCTACGGGGTCAGACTCGATTGATAGATTCTCACGCAGACTTATCTACGGGGTCATATCTACGGGGTCAGACTCGATTGATAAATTCTCACGCAAACAATCGTTGAGACTGGCCAACTGCCGCGTGGCTAGACCTATCCGCCCCGCCGCGCGTTTTGTCCGTCGCCGTCGTCATTTCATGAGTTAAGCGAGTTAGCTGCCGGCTTGCCGAACTGTGGCGGCGCTGCTGCATTACCCGGAAGGCACGAGTGAGAAACACTAGGGGGCCGCCAAGCCGTGGCCACGCGATTAATGGGCCGACATTTGCGCGCTGCGGCGTAGGGTGAGGCGCTGCGCGTGGCGACCGACACCGGGGGTTACAGAAGCCCATCGAGTCTGGCGCGATTTATTTTTCTCTGCGAAGGCAGGGCAGACCCGTGTATTGTTTGGACCAAGGCCAACGCGTTCGTGGATCCGGGGGCGGTGCGCGTGAGGTCCGGTGCTCTAGCTGCCGCCCGAGGTTCTGTTTTCGCACCCATTAGCGTGAGGCCATGCCCATGAAAATCACGACGTTTATTACCACGACCACCGGCGAGAGCCAGTTTGCCGAGGTTGAAATCCCCTTTGGGCTGGAGCGCCACGACGCCTTCGGCCACACGTTGCGGCAGTCGCAGCCCTATGTTTCGCCGGCGGCCCAGTTTGTCGAGCTACCCGCAGGGATGGACCAAGACTGGCACAACGCGCCCACCCGCCAAGTGGTGGTGGTATTAACGGGCGTGCTAGAAGTAGAGACTACGGACGGCGTCTGCCGGCGGTGGGCTGCAGGAGAGGTCTTTTTGCCGGCCGACACCTCCGGGCGCGGCCATCGCACACGCTGTATTGGTGGCGCGGTACGCTTGCTGTTTGTGCCCCTGCCGAAGGGTTTTTCTTTCGCTTAAGCCGGCCGCGGTCAGTTGTGGGCAGGTGCCGCGGCGGCGGGCACCGACGGTTGTTTGCGCGTTGTAATCGAACCCACGGATCACTTCGATTACCATAGCCGCCCGATCAGGCCTTAGGCCTGCGCTTCCTCGCTACGTTTTCAAGAAGGTGGGTCACCATGAGTCTTTCAGATCTCGAACAAATTCCGTCCTACGAGTGGCCTGATTCCGCAGGAGCGGAAATCGTCAGGGTTATCACGGACCGTACCGCGCATGCCGACGACCGCCTGATGGCGGCGCATTTGGCGCAAGAATATCCCGGCATCAACGACCTCATGATGGGCGCGCTTTCCGGTGTGGCCGGCAATCCAGCCGAGTCCCCGGAACTGCGCAGCAGTGCCGCCATCGCGCTCGGGCCGGCGTTTGAGCTGGCCGACCTCGATGGTTTGGCGCAAGGCTTGGACGATGATGGCTTGCCGTGCACGCCGGAGGCTGTGAATAGCGCGAAGGCCGCTCTGCGGGCCGTATTCGACGACAAAAACGCGCCTGACGAAGTCCGTCGCAGCTGTCTTGAGACCCTCGCCCATGCACCGCAAGACTGGCATGCCGGGGCCGTGCGCGCCGCGTACGCCGACGCTTCCAACGATTGGAAGCTCACGGCACTGTTTTGCATGCGGTTTATCACGGGTTTCGAAGCCGAAATCTTGGCTGCTCTGGCCAGCGCCGACGAGCACCAGCGCCTAGAGGCCATTGGGGCTGCGGGCGAGCAAGAACTGCAAATGGCGTGGCCGCATGTGCAGGCAATCCTCAAAGACAGTCAGGCCGACAAACTCTTCGTGCTGGCCGCACTCGGCGCGTTGCCCATGTTGGCGCCCAGCCCAGAGATTTTGATGGCCATTTTGGAATTGCATCTGGCGAGCGCTGATCCTGAAATTCTCGAGGCCGCTACTGAAGTCCTCGATATGCTCTCGGAAGATGACGACGACGACTGGGCAGACGACGCCACCGACGATTCGGCCGTTCGTCGACCACACTAGTCGCGATAGAACCGGGTGGTGCGCTTAACACGCGCTGCCCGGATCAACGACTTACCCATGCGACATGCGCCGCCGCGTGCTCTCCACGGCTCGCCAAACTTTGCGCGTGCGCTACCATCACCCCCTGAACCAACCTACCTCAGGAGTAACCGTATGCGCGTTATCGACACCCCCAAAGACATGCAGAACCATCTCGGCGAAGACTTCGGCGCGTCCGAATGGGTGACCATTGACCAAGCCACGATCGACAAATTTGCCGAGGCCACCGGTGACCACCAGTGGATTCACGTGGATGTTGCGCGGGCGAAGACCGAAATGCCGGGCGGCAAGACCATCGCTCACGGTTTCCTCACGCTATCGCTGATCCCACGCCTGAGTGCGGCTATCTGGAAAATTGAAAAGCGCAGCCGTGGACTCAATTACGGGCTCAACAAATTGCGTTTCACGGCCCCGGTGCCGGTGGGCGCGCGCGTGCGGCTGCGCCAGAAGCTACTGGCCGCTGATGAGGTGAAAGACCAAGGTATTCGCCTTACCTTCGAGAACACCATCGAGATTGAAGGCAGCACGCAGCCTGCGTTAATTGCCGAAGGTTTGAGCATCGCCTATCCCTGAGCTGAGGCGGGTGGTGCGTCGTGCGGGTGGTGGGGTAGAGCGCCCATGACCCGCCGGCTCTGATAGGCACTGGCGCGGCTTAAGCCCGCGACTCGCGGCCCGCGGGCGGCGAGCGCCAAGGAGGCTTAGCCGCGTGCGCATCAGGCGGTTGTGCTCGTGCGCCTGATGACACTTGCTTTGCCATGGCGCGCGAGCCTGCAAGCTCGCCGGGTTGGTTGCTGGTTGTCCAACCAGCGAGCGGCTTGCTGCATGGCCCCTTTTTTGAGCGGCGGTGCTGAATGGTCGCGGTCGTTTAGCCGCGCCCCTGAAGTCTGGGCACGGGGCCGGAACTCGGCACAGTCGTCGCGGACAGCACCACGGGCGAGGTGGCCGCAGTCCAGCACCGCCTCACACCGCCGGACCGGTGGTGCTGGCGTGTCCGTGCCGCGGTTAGCGGGGCTCCGATAGGGCGGCGGCTAAATATTCATCCTTAATTTTCACATAGTGATGTGCGCTGTAGCGCAGTTGCGCGGCCTGCTCGGCGCTGAGGGTGCGGATTTGGCGCGCCGGGTTGCCCGCCCACAGCGTGCGGGTAGGCAATTGCTTGCCGGGCGGCACTAGCGCGCCAGCGGCGACGATGACTTCGTCCTCCACCACCACGCCGTCGAGTAGGGTGGCGCTCATTCCAATCAAGCACGCCGTGCCCACGGTGCAGGCATGCAGTACTGCGCGATGGCCAATGGTGACGTCCTCTCCGATCAACAAACCACGCCCGCCGGGGTTGTAAGGCCCATCGTGGGTTACATGTAGCACCACGCCATCCTGCACGCTGGTCCGCGCGCCGATCCGAATGGGCGCCACGTCACCCCGAATCACCGCCATGGGCCACACCGAACTGTCCGCGCCCAACACCACATCGCCAATGACCACCGCCGCCGAATCGATATAGACCCGCTCGCCAAGCTGCGGCCATTGGCCGCGATAAGGACGAAGTGACATGGTTTGGGGCGCTCCGGTGGTGGTGGGAGGGGATGGTAGCAGGGTGAGTGATCCCGGGTAACGCGTCCCCAGCAAGGGCCCGAGCCCTGAGCTGGCGGCACAACTGCACCCCTCACCAGTTTGCCCGCGCCGATTATTCCGCCCCTTCAGGGCGGGGAGATTATTGGGGCAACGAACCCAGGGCGTTGCCCTGGGCTATCACAGGCCGCCCTTTCAGGGCGGTAAGGGCGCACTGAGACAGCTAGGTGAGCCCAGTGGGCGTCCCCGGGTGTTCCCCCCGGGTGTTCCGTGAGTGTTCCGGAATGATGAACGATGGGTGTCCCCGAATTGCCCCGAATTGTCCCCCTAGATGGTGGGTGTCCCAGAATTGCGGTGCGGGTGTTCCGTGGGTGGCCAATCTGGGACACCCATTATCTGGGTCCCTACTGTGGCGCGATGGCGCCTAGGTCGAAATGATGGGTGTCCCCGAATTACGCCGAATTACGTTCTCAGTGACGCGCCATCTGCTGCAAGCCGTCTTCGCTCGGTGGCAATAAAAATCCATCTACTTTTTCAGGCAGTGCCTTCACGATCCTTTGCCGACTAGGCAGGCGACGATCGATGAGGAAAAGATTGCTGCTCGTAGACGGAAATCGCTGTTAGCAATGAGAGCGGCTGCGTTTTGGAAGTTGGCTACTGATTAGCCGGCGCGCCGATTTGCGCGCCCGGATGCCGGCGACGCCCATTGCTGGCAAGCCAGAGCGCACGCCACTTTCAAATCACAAAAATACCCCTGGGCGCTATGCGTTTTGGAAATGCCTTGCGGGATCGCCAAATCCGGGATTTGACCGAGCACCGTTGCAGACAGTTGCAGCGCGGGACTTTTTAACGAAATTTGGGAGTGCTCGGCGGTGTCGGCGGGATATCGACGGCGTTGCGTGATGGGCAGGGGACGTCGTGCCAACCCCGGCCTGGGTTCTCTCTCGACCGAGGCGATGGACGCACGTTGCCCACAGGCAAACGGCAACTGCGTGCGCAGATGCTGAGGGGGGGGGGTAAGTCTTTGATTTAATGGTGCGCCGTGTAGGATTCGAACCTACGACCCTCGGATTAAAAGTCCGGTGCTCTACCAGCTGAGCTAACGGCGCGCGGGGAATTGCCGCCTTTTTCGGAAAGGCTGAACTCGGGGAGGGCGGATGATAGCGAATCCCTCTGGGCAGACCAAGCTAACTGAGCAGGTTAATTCTCAACTGGGGGTAGATTCGTGTCCTGCATGAGGCCGGAATCGCGATGACGGCGTTGCGCAAGCGACCCGTGCGGGCGTGAGTTGGCGGAGCTTGCCGCCAGTTGATGCGAGTGCCCACTTCGTTTTTTGGTTATAAAACATTGAAATTCGCCATCCGAAATGGGCCGTCGCGCGCGCCGGCATCCGCACCTGACTTGCCCTTGAAAGGGCCCGCACGGACTGTTTGCGCGCCCGTTGTTCTGGGCGACCTCTGTGATGCGTCCGTCACGCCAGTTCCCTTGGGGCCTGCGATGCAGAGGTCTTTGCGCGAAAATTTTAAGGGTTGGCGCTCACTAACCGTGTCTAGGCACGCCGCGGAACCCATCCTCGTTGCACACAGCGCTGGCGCTGGCGCGCGCCTAGCTTGAAAATCCTGTCCACGGCCTTAATCTTCCAAGATAGCGTTCCTGTTTCAGTGTTCAAATTTTACCCCCGACATCGAGATCACCATGCCAACCTATTCTTATCTCTGTAGCGCCTGCGGGCACAAACTCGATGTCGTGCAGCGCATGTCCGAAGACTCTCTCAAAGATTGCCCCAAATGCGGCCAACCGGAGCTCGCTCGGCAAATCTCCGCCGTAGGTTTTGCGCTTAAGGGTACCGGCTGGTATGTGACCGACTTCCGCGACAAGGGCAAGACGGCCGCCAAGAGCGACGATTCCAGCAGCGCATCCAGCACGACCAGCACCAGCGAGACGGCGAAAACGCCGAGCACCGCCAGCGAGCCGGTCAAGCCCGCGGAGACCAAGTCTTCGGATAGCAGCGGCACGGCCGCCTGAAGTCGACGAATCTCGGCCGGATTCAATAGCCTGCGGCATTGCAGCAGGTTCTGATCGGGTCGTATCATGCCGCCGGCGTGGGGCGCACTGAGTGCGCTCCGGCAGGCCCCGCAGCACTCCCCAGCAGAAAAGTCGAACCCCTATGCGTACTCATTATTGTGGTGACGTCACCGAGCAGTTAATCGATCAAGAAGTGACCGTGTGCGGTTGGGTGCATCATCGTCGCGACCATGGCGGGGTCATTTTTATCGACCTGCGCGACCGGGCAGGGGTGCTGCAAATCGTCATCGATCCCGATACCCCGGCGGCTTTTGCGCTCGCCGAACGGGCGCGCAGCGAGTATGTGCTGCTGGTCCGGGCCAAAGTGCGCCACCGCCCAAGTGGCACGGTCAACCCTAATTTAGGCACCGGCCGGGTTGAAGTGTTAGTGCGGGAACTCGAAATCCTCAACACCGCGCAAACCCCGCCGTTTCAGTTAGACGACCCCAACGTGCAGGAAGAAACCCGGCTCCGTTTTCGCTACATCGACCTGCGCACCACGCGCATGCGCGAAAACCTCCTGCTGCGCGCGCGCGTCGCGCGGTATTTTCGACGTTTTCTCGACGAAGCCGGCTTTCTGGATATCGAAACCCCGGTGCTCACCAAAGCCACGCCCGAAGGCGCGCGCGACTACCTCGTGCCCAGCCGCGTGCACAACGGTAAGTTCTTCGCCCTGCCGCAATCCCCGCAGCTGTTCAAACAGTTGCTGATGGTGGCGGGCTTCGATCGCTACTATCAAATTGTGCGTTGCTTTCGCGACGAAGACCTGCGCGCCGATCGCCAGCCGGAGTTCACCCAGCTCGATATCGAAATGTCTTTCGTGGACGAACTCGCCGTCACCACGCTGATGGAGCAAATGATTCGCGAGCTGTTTAAAGAAGTGCTGGAGGTGGCGCTGCCTAATCCATTCCCGCGCATCACCTACGCCGATGCGATGCACCGTTTTGGCAGCGATCGCCCGGACATGCGTAATCCGCTGGAGCTGGTGGAATTGGCCGATGTCATGCGCGACATCGAGTTCAAAGTGTTTGCGGCGGCGGCTAACAATCCGGAGTGCCGAATTGCAGCCCTGCGCGCACCGGGCGGTAACGCCTTATCGCGTAGCCAAATCGACGCCTATACCGAGTTCGTGGCCATTTATGGCGCCAAGGGCTTGGCTTATATCAAAGTGAACGATGCGTCCGCCGGTCGCGAAGGCCTGCAGTCGCCCATTCTCAAATTTCTGCCCGATGCGGTGGTCACGGCCATCATGGAGCGCACGGGTGCGGTCACCGGCGACCTTATTTTCTTTGGCGCGGATAGCGCCAAGGTGGTCAATGCCGCGTTGGGCGCGTTGCGCGATAAAGTCGCGGCAGATTTGGGCCTGGTGGCGGCTGCCTGGCGGCCTATTTGGGTGGTGGATTTCCCGATGTTCGACTGGGACGCCGACGCCAAGCGCTGGGTGGCGCTCCATCATCCTTTCACCGCCCCCCATCTGGACGCAGCACAGCTGGTGGCCAATCCTGGCGCCGCACTCTCGCGCGCCTACGATATGGTGTTAAACGGCAGTGAAGTGGGCGGTGGCTCAATTCGTATCCATCACCAGCAAATGCAGTCTGAGGTTTTCGGCTTGCTCGGGATTGCAGAAGAAGAAGCCCGCGAAAAATTTGGTTTTCTGTTGGACGCCTTGCAGTTTGGCGCCCCACCGCACGGCGGCATCGCCTTTGGTCTCGACCGGTTGGTGATGTTGATGGCCGGCGAGCGCTCGATTCGCGAAGTCATCGCTTTCCCCAAGACGCAAACCGCCAGTTGTCCGCTGACCTCCGCACCCACGCCGGTGGGCGAAGCGCAACTGCGTGAGCTGGGTATTCGCCTGCGGCGCGCTGAGGGAGCGCCGCCCGCGCAGACTTGAGCACCTCGCCTACCTGTGGCGGCGGGGGAGGGCTATGTAGAAGATGCGGGGGTCTGCGCCCGCGCACGCTAGCGCCGCCGCACTCAGGTGCGGCCGGCGAGTGGGTATCCCCGTTCTGCCGCCCGCCCGCCGGCCAACTCAGGACGCCCTAATGCCCACCGATACCATTACTGGCACGATTAATTTGCCGCCGCCCGGTTTTGCCGTCCCGCTAACCGTGCACGAGGCGCTGGATGCCACCGAGCAAGCGGCTCTAAGCGCCGAAATCCGCGCACTCTTGGCGCAAGAAAACGCCGTGCTGGTGGCGCACTATTACACCGCCGCGGCGGTGCAAGCCTTGGCCGAAGCCACCGGCGGTTATGTCTCAGACTCCCTCGACATGGCCCGTTTTGGCCATGATCATCCGGCGCAAACGCTGGTGGTGGCGGGCGTGCGCTTCATGGGCGAAACGGCCAAAATTCTCAATCCTGAAAAACGCGTGTTAATGCCCAATTTGGCGGCTGAGTGCTCGCTAGATTTGGGCTGCCCGCCGGCCGCCTTCAACGCTTTTTGTGACGCCCATCCCGACCGCACGGTCGTGGTCTATGCCAATACCAGTGCCGCAGTGAAGGCCCGCGCAGATTGGATGGTGACCTCGGGCAGCGCGCTGGAAGTCGTGCGCCATCTCCACGCGCAGGGCAAAAAAATACTCTGGGCACCCGATAAATATCTGGGTGATTACATTCGAACCCAGACCGGTGCCGATTTATTGTTATGGAACGGGGCCTGCATCGTTCACGAGGAATTTAAAGGCCGCGAACTGGCCGAGCTGATCGCGCAACACCCCGACGCCATCGTGCTGGTGCACCCTGAGTCGCCGCCCTCGGTGATCGCCTTGGCGGACGTGGTGAGTTCCACCTCGGGACTCATCAACGCGGTGCGCACGCTGCCTGCGCAACACTTCATCGTGGCCACTGACCGGGGCATTTTCTACAAAATGCAGCAGGCGGCACCCACCAAGACCCTCATCGAAGCCCCGACGGCCGGCCATAGCGCCACTTGCCGCAGTTGTGCGCAGTGTCCGTGGATGGCCATGAATGGTCTGCGCCAATTGGCGCACGCGCTGCGCACCGGAGTGGGAGAAGTGCAGGTGGCGCCTGAAATCAGCGCCCGCGCGGTGTTGCCAATCAAAAGGCTATTAGATTTTTCGGCCGCGCAGCAGCTGCTCATTCAAGGCAATAACGATGCGTGAAGCGCGCTGTCGTGCGGGTTCTTGCGCGCTGCGCGCACCCAAGGTGTTGGCTGCTCGTGCGCAGCCGACGTGCGCGGCCGAATGACCCTAATCCTCGGCATTGACCCCGGCTCGCGGGTGACCGGCTACGGCTTGGTGGCGATGGAAAAAAATAAAAGCGTTCACGTGGACAGCGGCTGTTTGGACATGGCGGAGCTGGCGCTCGATGGCCGTCTGCGGGTAATTTTTGCCGGCCTCACGGCGGTTATTCGCGAGCATCGACCTGACGAAGTGGCGATCGAGAAAATCTTTATGAGCCGCAACGCAGATTCCGCGATTAAGCTTGGCCAAGCGCGCGGCGTGGCGATCGTCGCCGCCGCGATGTGCGATGTCCCGGTGTACGAGTACTCTCCTAATGAAATTAAACTCGCAGTGGTGGGGCGTGGTCACGCCACCAAGGACCAAGTACAACACATGGTAAAAGTGCTATTAACGCTGCAGGGCGCGCTGCGTGCGGATGCGTCCGATGCGCTGGCGGTGGCCATTTGCCACGGGCATACCCGCCAAACGCTGGCCATGGTGGCGGGGGCGCACGGCGCACGCGCTGGACGCTGGTTGTGATTGGCCGACTGCGCGGTTTACTCATCGAAAAACGCTTGCCACGCATTTTGGTGGAATGCCACGGCGTGGGTTATGAACTCGATGTGCCCATGTCCACCTTGTGGGCGCTCCCTGAATTGCATACGGAAGTCATTCTGCACACGCACTTGGCGGTGCGCGAAGACGCCCACAGCCTCTACGGTTTTGGCACGCTCGCCGAACGCGAGTTGTTTCAGAGTCTGCTCAAAGTGAGCGGCGTGGGCGCCAAAATGGCGCTTGCGGTGCTCTCGGGGATGTCGGTCGAAGACTTTGTCGGCGCGGTTGCGCGTGGCGACGCTACCCGCTTAACCGCGTTGCCTGGCGTGGGCAAGAAAACGGCCGAACGCCTCATCGTGGAAATGCGCGACCGGGTGGCCGGCTGGGCGACCAGCGCCCCGTTGGTTAGCACCCCGGGTGCGCCACCGCGAGGGGACGAAGTTGCCGATGCCGTGAGCGGGCTCATCGCGCTGGGCTACAAGCCTCCGGAAGCTAGCCGCTTGGTGCACGCCCTCGATACCCTCGGCAAGTCGAGCGAAATGCTGATACGCGAAGCGCTGCGCGGGCTCGTGCGCGGATGAACGGCAGACCTCGGTTCAGGCCTTATTCAACCGTGTGCCGCATAATCCCGGCTACTTGCTGACATGCCTAACGACCGCCTCATATCTGCCACTCCGCGCGTAGAAGATGTCACGCTCGACGGCGACATTCGTCCGCGCCGCTTGGCGGACTATGTGGGGCAGCCAGCCGTTCGCGAGCAAATGGAAATTTTTATCGGCGCCGCGCGCCGGCGCGGTGAAGCACTCGACCACGTTTTAATTTTTGGTCCGCCCGGACTGGGCAAAACCACCCTAGCGCATATTGTTGCCAACGAAATGCAGGTCAATTTGCGTCAGACCTCCGGCCCGGTGTTGGAGCGACCCGGTGACCTCGCCGCTTTGCTGACTAACCTCGAGCCGCGCGATGTCCTGTTCATCGATGAAATACACCGCTTAAGTCCGGTGGTCGAAGAAATACTCTATCCCGCGATGGAGGATTTTCAGCTCGACATCATGATTGGCGAAGGGCCGGCAGCGCGCGCGATTAAACTGGATCTGCCACCCTTTACATTGGTGGGGGCGACGACCCGCGCGGGCTTGCTGACTTCGCCGTTGCGCGACCGCTTTGGCATCGTCCAGCGCTTAGAGTTTTATTCGGTAGACGACTTGGCGCACATCGTGACGCGCGCCGCGCAAATTTTGGGCGTTGCCATCGACGCCGAGGGCGCTCGCGAAATCGCGACCCGCGCGCGTGGTACGCCGCGCATTGCCAATCGCTTGCTGCGGCGTGCGCGCGATTTCGCGGAAGTCAAAGCCGATGGCCGCTTGAACGGTCCGGTGGCGTGTCGCGCGCTGGATCTCCTCAGCGTGGATGCCAATGGGTTCGACAACATGGACCGCCGCTTGCTGCTCACTATTTTGCAAAAATTCGACGGTGGGCCGGTGGGCGTGGACAGCCTCGCGGCGGCGATCGGCGAGGAACGTGGCACCATTGAAGACGTGGTCGAGCCCTTCCTTATCCAGCAAGGTTACTTGATGCGGACCGCACGTGGTCGGATGGCCACCCGCTCCGCGTGGTTGCATTTTGGTCTGGTGCCACCGCCTAGCACTGGCCATCCGCTCGATTTATTTGAAGAGGGTCTCCCAAAATGACCAGCCTCGGTACGGAATTTCGCTTTCCGTTGCGGGTGTACTACGAAGACACTGACGCGGCGGGGATTGTCTATCACGCCAACTTCATCAAGTTCATGGAACGCGCGCGCACCGAATGGCTGCGGGCGCTGGGGTTTGAACAGGACATCATTGCGCGCGAACACAATATTGCGTTTGTCGTGCGCCGTGCCACCCTCGATTTTGTGCGCCCGGCCCGTTTTAACGACGCCCTCATGGCCACCTGTGCGGTGGCTCGCTGCGGCTGGGCCAGCGTGGATTTCAAGCAACGCGTGCTGGATCAGCACGGCGCGGTGTTGTGTTACGGCGAGATCCGAGTGGGTAGCGTCAATTTTCATCGCATGGTGCCGGTGCGCATGCCGCCTGCCATTTATTTGGGGATTTCTAATGCAAGGTGATATGTCGATCGTGAGCCTCATTTTGGGCGCCAGCTTGCTCGTCAAATTTGTGATGCTGACGCTGTTGGCGGCCTCGATTGCTTCTTGGGGACTGGTGTTTTCCAAGCGTCGCGAACTGCTGAACGCCAAGCGCGCCGCGCAGCAGTTTGAAGACCAATTCTGGGCTGCGGAAGATCTCACCGCGTTGTTTAATCGGCTTTCCAATCAACGTGCGCAGGCCGATGGCACGCAGCGAATGTTTGAAGCGGGTTTCAAAGAATTTGCCCGTTTGCGCAAAAAAGAAGGGCTACCCTTGGAGATGGTGCTGGAAGGTTCGCAGCGCGCCATGCGCATCGCACTCAGCCGCGAGCTGGAAGCGTTGGAGGCTAATCTGCCGATACTCGCCACGGTGGGTTCGGTCAGTCCCTACATCGGTTTGTTTGGTACGGTGTGGGGCATCATGAATTCCTTCCGCGGTTTGTCGAGCAGTCATCAGGCAACGCTGGCCATGGTGGCACCGGGTATTTCAGAGGCCCTTATTGCAACCGCCATGGGGCTATTCGCCGCGATCCCCGCGGTCATTTTCTATAACGGTTTTTCGAGCGAAATTGACCGACTGTCCAGCCGCTACGATATTTTCCTCGAGGAATTTTCCGCCATTCTGCAGCGTCAGGTGCACATCTAAGCCATGGCGACTGTGAACCAGCGAGGTGGCCGCCGTGGCCGCAAACGGCTGATGGCCGAAATGAACGTGGTGCCTTACATCGATGTGACGCTGGTGTTGTTGATCATTTTTATGATCACCGCGCCATTGGTGACGCAGGGTGTCAAAGTGGACCTGCCGCAGGCGCCCTCAGAAATGGTGGACCCGGGCGACAAAGAACCCGTGATTGTCAGTATTAACGCCGCGGGCGAACTCTTTGTGGATCTGGGAGACCAACCAGAAGCCCCCATCGACGAAGAAACACTGGTTAACCGCGTGGCAGGCATCAACAAGTACAAGCCCGGCACGCAGTTTCTGGTGCGCGGGGACACCGGCGTACCTTATGGGCGGGTGGTGCAAGTGATGGCACTGATGCAGGGCGCGGGGCTATCGAGCGTCGGTCTGTTGACCGTGCCGCCGGCCAATAAACCCTAGATCATCGCCACCATGAAGCCCATTCCGCGTGAAGAGAATGCTGAAAAACCGAGCAGTGGTCGGGGCCGCGGCGTGTATTACTCCATGCTGCTGCACATCTTGTTGGTGCTCATCGTGTTTGTAGGGGTGGACTGGACCACCCACCGCGAGGCGCCGATGCCGGCGGGCGAAAGCCAGGTCATGCAAGCCACTGCGGTAGATGCCGGGGCGGTGGCGCGTGAAATGAACAAACTAAAAGCGGCCGAAAATGCCAAGCAACGGGCAGCGGAGCAGCAGGTCAAAGAGAGCCTGCAGCGCCAAAAAAATGAAGAGAAAGCGCTAGAAAAACTGAAAGTCGAGAAAGAAAACCTCAAGCGCGAGACCGCCGCCGAGGCCCAGCATCTGCAAGCCCAGCGCGAGCAGCTGGCCCAAGAAAAAGCGCATGCGGTGGCGGAGCAGAAAAAGCTGGACGAAAAACGTAAGGCAGACGACCTCAAGCAGACGCTCGCTAAAAAGCAAGCCGACGCTCAAAAAGCCCAGGAAGATGCCAAGACCAAGGCCGTGGAGAAAAAGAAACAAGAAGCGGCGGACGCTAAGAAAAAGGCGGCCGATGACAAGCACAAGGCGGAAGATGCCAAAAAACTGGCCGAGTCTAAGCGCCAAGCGGCGGAAGCCAAGGCGCTGGCCGATGAACTGGCCAACGAGGAATCTGAACTCGCCGCCGCGGCACAGGGTCGCCAAGACCAGTCGCAGTTGGCGCGCTTTACCGCGGCGATTTTGCGCCAGGTTTCCAATAATTTTGTGGCGCCAGACTTCAAAAGTGGGTTGAAGTGCACGCTGCTCGTGCGCATGATCCCCGGCGGTGAAGTGGTCGACGCCCGCGTGGTGAAATCCAGCGGCAACCCGACCTTCGATCGTCAGGCAGAGCTTGCGGTCCGCAAAGCCTCACCGCTGCCCGTGCCGGACGAACCGCGCCTGTTTCAGCAGATGAAAGAAATCCAGTTCGAATTCGACCCCTCGGAAGGCCCCTGATGAAATGGTTCGCAACAGTTTTACTGTGTTTGGCGTGCGTTGGCGCGGCGGCTGAAAGCGGCCCGCTGGTGATCCGGATTACCCAAGGCGTGGAGGGCGCGCTGCCCATTGCCATCGTGCCATTTGAATGGACGGGGGCGCCGATGCCGGAAGATATCAGCCAAATCATTGCCAACGATCTCACGCGCAGCGGGCGCTTCAAGCCCATGCCGCGCACCGATTTACCGTCCCGCCCGACCGATTTCGCGCAGGTAAACTTTAAGGATTGGCGCACGGTAGGGATGGATAATCTGGTGGTGGGCCGCATCAACGCCACCGGCGATGGCGCCTACACGGTGGAGTTTCGCCTGCTCGACGTGTTTTCTGGCACCCAGCTGGCGGGATTTCAGATCCCCGCCAGCAACGCCAATCTACGCCTGACGGCGCATCAGATTAGCGACATCATTTACAAGACGCTGCTGAACGTGCCGGGTGCCTTCTCAACCCGTATCGCCTACGTCACCGTGAACCGCCTGGACGCCAAGCGCAGCACCTATCGGCTGCAAATTGCCGACGCGGATGGCTACGATGCTAAGACCGTGCTGGAATCTAAACAGCCGTTGCTGTCGCCCGCCTGGTCACCCGACGGCAACCGGCTGGCCTATGTGTCGTTCGAAGACCGCAACTCGGCGGTGTATGTGCAGGACGTGCGTAGCGGTCAGCGTCAAAAAGTGGTCTCAGGGGCCGGCATCAATAGCGCACCGGCCTTCTCGCCCGATGGCCGCCGGCTGGCCGTGACGCGTTCGCAAGACGGCAACCCCGACATCTATGTGGTCGATATTGCCTCCGGCCAACAAACGCGGGTGACGACCAGCGAGGCCATCGATACGGAAGCCTCTTGGGCACCGGACGGCAGCGCGATTGTGTTCACCTCGGATCGCAGCGGCGGCCCACAAATTTACCGGGTGGCGCCCAGTGGCGGCGAAGCGCGTCGGGTCACTTTCAATCTGGGCAATTACAACGCGCGCGCCAGCTATTCTCCAGATGGGCGGTATTTAGTGATGGTCAACGGTGGTGGCGGCTACCGCATCACGTTGTTGGATTTAAAGACCGGCAGCGGGCGACGGCTCACTGATTCAAACCTCGACGAATCACCGAGCTTTGCACCAAACGGCAGCATGATCATCTATGCAACAATGGCCGGGCGCGGCACCGAACTCGCCGCCGTGTCGGTGGATGGATCCATCAAGCAGCGTCTGGCCTTGCAGCAGGGCGCGGTGCGCGAGCCGGCGTGGGGACCTTTCCGGCAATAAAGCATTTCAGCGCTCGCGGCATCGGGTCGCCGGGCGATTTTGGATATCTAAACGAATAGACAGGAGACACTGATGAATGGAGCAATCCTAAAAGCGACCTTGGTTCTGGTGGCGGCACTCGCTACCACAGGGTGCTCGAGCTTGAACAAAAAACCCGCGGCGCCGGTTGAAAATTCGGGTATTAGCAACGGTGAGATGAGCGATATTGATGCGGCTCGCAGCAAGGGCGCCGCCAATGGTGCAGGTGCCGGCTTGGCCGAACTCAACAACCCAAACAGCCCGTTGGCGGTTCGAGTGCTGTACTTCGATCACGACAGCAGCAATATTCGGGCTGACTTTGCACCGGCGGTAGCCGCCCATGCGGCCTTTTTGGCCAGCCATCCCCAGGTGACGATTACGCTAGAAGGTCACACCGACGAGCAGGGTTCGCGGGAATACAACTTAGCCTTAGGTGAACGTCGCGCGTTGTCTGTCCGCCGCCAGTTAGTGTTGCTCGGCGCGACCGCGGGCCAAGTTCGCACCGTGAGTTACGGCGAAGAACGGCCGGTGGCTGATGGGCACGACGAACAGGCCTACAGCCTGAACCGCCGCGCTGAAATTATTTATCAGCAATAAGTTCGCTGGTCCCAGTACAAGCTTCTCGGAGAAGGCGATGATGCGAAGTCTGCTTATCACGGTGGCGCTGGGTGCGGCGTTAGCGCCGCTTAACTCGGCCCTCGCGCAATCTGCGGCCCCCGGCACGGATCGGCCGGCGGTCAGATTGGTGGTCCAACCCGCGACGACCACGGGCACCCATGCGAGCACCAACGCCGGGGTTCTAGAGTTGCTAAGCGAGGTCGAAACCCTCAAACGTGAGGTCCAAAGCCTGCGTGGCCAAGTAGAAACTCGCGGCTATGAAGTGGAACAACTGCGCAACCAGTTAACGGCGGTGTATACGGATCTGGACCGTCGGCTGCAGGCGACTCAAGGCGGTGCGGCGACTACGCAGCCACCGTTGCCCACGCTGGCGCCCACCCCGGGCGGTAGCGTGGCCGGCACGCCGGCGCCGGAATCTACTTTGCGGCTGCAGCCAGATCCCAGCGCCAGTGGCGAGCAGCCACCGGCGTTGGGCGAGCCGCCGCTCACCGACGCCGCCCCGGGTGCGCCCGGCGACAATTTATTGTCCGCGCCCCCGGTCGCCCCCTCAGCCACGCTTAAGCCACTGCCCGCCACGGGAGTCGCGGCACCCCTAGCTGGGCTGGCGCCCGCCGCCAATGCGGGGCAGGGTAGGGCGGCCGCAACGGCCGATGACGCGAGTTCAGAGGCTGCTTATCGCGATGCCTTTGCGCTGCTGCGCGCGGGCGATTACGACGGCGCTATTACCGCCTTCAGCAGTTTTCAGAGCCAATATCCGGATAGCCAATACGGGGATAACGCCCAGTATTGGTTGGCCGAGGCCTATTACGCCAAGAGTGATTACGCACCGGCCATCGCGGAGTACCAAAAAATGCTCGCGCAATATCCGGCCAGTCGCAAGCTGTCGCACGCCATGCTTAAAATTGGTTACAGCTACGACAAACTGGGCAAACCCACCGAGGCGCGTGCGGTTCTGGCCGATCTCGTGGCGAAGTATCCCGATTCCGCCGCGGGGCATTTAGCCCAAGAGCGGATTGGGCAAATCGATCATGGTAAGCCGCGCTGAGGTGCTGGCCATGTTGAGACGCTGCGCGTGACGCGCGCTGTGGTGTTACTGTCGGGCGGCTTGGATTCCACCACTGTGTTGGCGGCGGCAACCGCCCAAGGCCGCGACTGCTACGCGCTCACCATCCAGTATGGACAGCGGCACGCGGCAGAACTCGTTGCCGCGCAACGCATTGCGAAAATTTATCAGGTCCGTGAGCAACGCATGGCAAGTGCTGATCTCGGCCAGTTTGGCGGGTCCGCACTGACCGATTCCACTATCCCCGTGCCGGAAACCCCCACCGACACCATCCCCGTCACCTATGTGCCGGCGCGCAATACCGTGTTCTTGTCCTTGGCGCTGGCTTGGGCCGAGGTGTTAGAGGCGGATGAAATACATCTGGGTGTTAACGCACTCGATTATTCCGGCTACCCCGATTGCCGTCCGGCGTTTATCGACGCGTTCACGGCGCTCGCCAAGGTGGCGACCAAACGCGGCATTGGTGGACACGGGGTGCGCATTGAAACCCCGTTGTTGCAGCTATCCAAGGCCGAAATCATCGCGCTGGGGGCCTCTTTGGGCGTGGATTACGCGCTCACTGTGTCGTGCTATCAGGCCACCGAAGAAGGTTTGGCGTGCGGGCGCTGCGATGCGTGTCGGTTGCGCAGACAGGGTTTCTTGGCCGCTAATCTCGCTGACCCAACCCGTTACGCCGGCTGACGCATTAGCTGTTCAGGCGGGAGGCGCGCGCGGCGTGCTGCGCAGGCTGGCGAGCGCCAGCAGGTTGCGATAAGTACCGTACAGCGACTGAATACTCCGTACGTAAATGATGGCTTGGCCGTAGCGCGAAATGCCGGCACCGCGCCCACTCGTGCGCGCGAGTAAGAGCATCGCTTTCTCCACATTGCCCGACCAACGGTTGGGATCGAGTTTGAGCTGGAGCGCGAGATCGCGCGCTTTC
>CAIPNE010000433.1 GCA_903866355.1 uncultured Gammaproteobacteria bacterium | reverse complement strand
CGTTGCACGGAGGGTTTGCAACTTGCGCAGCAAATAACGCAGCCGGCCCACAAGACCCTGACCCTGCATTGCTAGCCGGTAGCCGCGCAGGCGGTTGCGCGCGAGATTCAGCCAGACCACGGCGCGTCTTGCGCCCGGCGGGAGAACCACTAAGCGCTTGCCAGCCGCGTCGCCTTCACGGGTACTCGGCGCGAGCAGGCCAAGGAACGCCACAACCTCGCCCGCTGCCATCAGCTGACGGGCCATTTCGTAGGCAACGGTAGCGCCGAAGCAGGTACCGATGAGGCCGTAGGGTCCGTTGGACTGCTGCGCTCGAATCTCAATCAGGTAATGTGCGGCCATTGCCTCGATGGAGGTGATTGGCTCGGCCAAGCCGTCCAGCCCGATGGACTGCAAGCCATAGATAGGCTGATCCGGGCCGAGTTCGCGTACAAAATCCCCATAGCCCACGACGTTTCCATACACGCCAGGCAGGAAGTAGAGCGGGCGCTGCGTGCCCTCGCGCCGCAGTACGACGAGTGCCGCTGCTGCTGGATTGCCCAGCGCGATGGCTTGCCGGTAGTGATTCGCCAGCTGCCGCACACTCGGTGCGCTGAACAATACCCCGAGCGCAAGCGACTGGCCGAGCGCTTGATCCAGTCGTGCGAACAACCGGGCAGCCAGCAGTGAGTGGCCACCCAGCGCAAAAAAATCGTCATCCAAGCCCACCCGCTCGACGCCTAAGACCTGCGCCCACGCTTCGCACAGGGTGCGCTCAAGGTCGTCGCGTGGCGCGGTGTAGCCATGCGACGCCAGTGCCGCCACGCCCGGATTTGGCAAGGCCTTGCGGTCGAGCTTGCCGTTGGGGGTGAGGGGCAGATCGGCGAGCAGCACGTAGGCCGCGGGCCGCAGGTAGTCGGGGAGGCGCTCGCGCAGGAAGGCGCGCAGTGGCTCGCTGTCGGCCAAAGCCGCATCGGCTGGCACCACGTAGGCCACTAGGCGCGGGTCGCCCGGGGTGTCTTCGCGCGCCAGCACCACGGCTTGGCGCACCGCGGGGTGTTCGGCGAGGGCGGTCTCGATCTCACCCAGCTCAATGCGGAAGCCACGGATTTTGACTTGGTCATCGAGGCGGCCGAGGAACTCAATGTTACCGTCTGGCAGATAGCGCGCGCGATCGCCGGTGCGGTAAAGACGCGCACCCGGCACCGCCGAGAACGGGTCGGGCAGGAACTTCTCTGCGCTCAGTTCCGGCCGGTTGAGATAGCCACGCGCCAGACCATCGCCAGTGATGCAGAGCTCTCCGATCACGCCCACCGGCACCGGGCCCAGAGAGCGATCTAGGACGTAGACTCGGGTGTTGCCGATCGGGCGGCCAATCGGAATCGACGCTTGAGCCTCGTCCGATAGCTTCGGGATGCGATAGCAGCAGGTGAAGGTGGTGCTTTCCGTTGGTCCGTAGCCATTGACTAACTGGACCTCAGGTAAATACTTGAGCGCCGCACGGACGTGGCTCGGTGACAGCGCTTCGCCGCCGGTCAACAGTTGGCGCACCCCGTCGAGAATCTGTGGCGCCTCGTCGATGAGGACATTAAACAACGACGCGGTCAGCCATAACGTCGTCACCTGATAGCGTCCCAGAGCCTCACCCAAGGTCGCGATCGTGGGAACTCGTTCATGGAATATGGCGCAGCGTGCCCCATGCAGCAACGCGCCCCATAGCTCGAAGGTTGATGCGTCAAATGAAATCGGCGAGAGCAGCAAGAATGTCTGCTGCTGGTCAAGCTGTACGTAATCAATCCCTAACAGTAAACGCAGCACCCCCCGGTGGGGCACGGTCACCCCCTTGGGCTTCCCGGTCGATCCCGAGGTATAGATGACATAGGCGAGGTTCTCGGCAGTGGCACGGCAGGGTGGCGCGGTGTCAGGTTGTGCGGCGATATTCCCCCAATCTCGATCGAGGCACACGGTGCGCCCCGCATAGGGTGGCAATTGCGCCAATAACGTCTGCTGCGTGATCAGCACCGGCGCTTGGGTGTCCGCCAGCATGAAGGCCAGCCGCGCTGGCGGGTAGCTCGGGTCCAGCGGCACGTAGGCGCCACCCGCCTTGAGGATGCCGAGCAAGCCGATGATCAATTCGAGCGAGCGTTCCACACAAATGCCCACCAGCACCTCGGGTCCCACCCCGAGCGCGATGAGGTGATGGGCTAACTGGTT
>CAIPNE010000432.1 GCA_903866355.1 uncultured Gammaproteobacteria bacterium | reverse complement strand
TTTATAGCGCGCTCGCCGAACAACTTCGCCGTCTCGATCGCCGTGGGATCCCCTACACACTCACCCCTGGCGTGCCCGCTTTCGCCGCCGCGGCAGCGGTGCTTGGCCGAGAATTGACGGTGCCAGGGGTTGCCCAAAGTGTCGTGCTGACCCGCGTATCCGGGCGCGCCTCAGCGATGCCCTCCAGCGAACGCCTAAGCCATTTCGCCGCCAGTGGCGCCACCCTCGCGATTCACCTCGCCATTCACGCAATTGACCAAATTCTGGCTGATCTCATTCCGCATTATGGCGCGCAGTGTCCGGTAGCTATCGTTATGCGCGCGAGTTGGCCCGACCAACGGATTTTGCGTGGCTGTCTAAACGACATCGCCGCCCAATTGGCCGCGCAGCCAATCGAACGCACGGCGCTGATTTTGGTCGGACACGCCCTGCAGGCAACTGACTTTGCAGAAAGTGCCCTGTATTCGCCTGACTATGACCGACGCTTTCGGGGCCGTGATGAGCGCTAAACCAGACAGCTTGCGCAAGTTGCTGCTGATCGGCATCGGCGCTGGCAATCCCGATTACCTGACGCTACAAGCGGTGAAGGCCTTAGCGCTCGTCGATGTAATTTTTCTGACCAACAAGGGCGAGGAGACTGGCGAGTTACTGCAGGCACGACGCGCCATCTGCGCGCAGCACATGCAGGAAAAACCCTATAGAACCGTAGAAATCACGGATCCTGAAAGAGACCGATCGCCGGCCGATTATCGCCAAGCAGTCGAGGTTTGGCATGCCCAAAGAGCACTCGCCTACGAACAAGCGATTGCGCAACACCTGGCCCCGGGTGAATGCGGTGGATTCCTCGTATGGGGCGACCCGGCGCTATATGACAGCGCGCTGCGCATCATCGAGCAAGTGGCGAACCGTGCCCGCGTGGCTTTCGACTGGGAAATCATTCCAGGCATTAGTAGCATTCAGGCACTGGCGGCGCGCCACAAAATTTCCCTGAATGAAATTGGCGAACCCATTCACATTACGACCGGACGCCAGTTGCGGGACAACCCCAACCCGTCGCCCGCAACTACCGTGGTCATGCTCGATGGTCAATGTGCCTTCCAAGCGCTGACGGGCGTTGCGGCTGAGGTCGATATTTATTGGGGGGCCTACCTGGGCATGCCCGACGAAATACTACTGAGTGGAAAGCTCAGCGAGTTGAGTGAAACCATCATCAAAGCTCGCGCACAGGCGCGCACGAGGAAAGGCTGGATCATGGATACCTATTTATTGCGCGGCGCGGCGCCGGCGCCGGTCCCAGCGCTGGACGAGACCGTGCGCGCGGCTGCTCATCAGCGTCTAAATGGGTTGACCAAGCCCTTGGGCGCACTCGGTGATATCGAAGCATTGGCCGCACAGCTGTGCGCAATCCAAGGCACGCTCGACATCCACATTACCCAACCCGTCGGCATCGTGTTTGCGGCGGATCACGGCATTGCAGAGTCCGGCGTCAGCGCGTATCCGCGTGCCGTCACCGCGGAGATGGTCAGTAATTTTTTGCGTGGGGGTGCCGCCATCAGCGTTTTGGCTAAGCTGCATGGCATCCAGTTGTGGATCGTGGATGCGGGCGTCGACGCGGAGTTCGCTGCTCACCCGCAATTTATCGATGAAAAAATTCGCCGCGGCACGCGGAATTTTTTGCACGAAAGCGCCATGACGCGCGACGAATGCGCGCTGGCGCTGGGGCGCGGCCGCCACCTCGTCGACCAACTGATCAGCGCCGGCAGCAACACCGTGATCCTCGGCGAGATGGGCATCGGCAACACCGCCGCGGCGGCCATTCTCCTGCATGGACTCACCGGCATACCGCTGCGCGAATGTGTCGGACGGGGTACGGGTCTTGACGACTCGGGGCTCGAGTCCAAGCGCGCCCTGCTGGCGCGCGCCCTTGAACGGCAGGCGGCACCAGCGGCCCCACTAGCATTGTTAACAGCCTTTGGGGGTTATGAAATCGCCATGTTGGTCGGCGCGATGCTCGAATCTGCAGTACGCCGCGCCGTGATCCTAGTGGATGGCTTTACCGTCAGCGTCGCCGCCGCCTTGGCGGCAGCTATCGATCCGCGAGTACTGGATTACTGCATCTTCAGCCATGCCTCGGCGGAGCACGCGCACCGGGCCTTGCTGGCACACTTGAAGGTCAAGCCGCTGCTGGATCTCGGCATGCGTCTGGGTGAGGGCAGTGGCGCGGCGGCGGCACTCCCGTTGGTGCGCGCTGCCGTGGCCTTATTCACCGAGATGGCGACCTTCGAGGCTGCCGGTGTGAGCGTGCGGGAAAGCTGATCGCGATGGGTTGGCGGCACGAAATCTCGTTGATAGCCGTGGCAGCGCAGTTCCTCACACGGCTGCCGGTGCCGGCATTTAGAGCGTTTCAAACCGCTTGGCTGCCGCAATCGACGCGGTATTTTCCACTGCTGGGTGCGGTGATCGGCAGTGCCTGTGCGCTGGTGTGGTGGCTGAGCGCAACAGTACTGCCACCGGCGATCGCGGTGGGCTTGATGCTCAGCGCCGGCTTGTTGCTCACCGGCGCGTTGCACGAGGATGGTTTTGCAGATGTCTGCGATGGCTTTGGCGGCGGCCAAAGCCAAGCGTCCATCTTGGCCATCATGAAGGATTCGCGGGTTGGGGCTTTTGGCGTGATGGGTATTTGCCTGCTGTTAGGTCTGAAGTGGCTGACCTTAAGCCTCCTCAACCCCCTCATGGTGGCGGCGAGCATCGTCGTCGCGCACACCCTAAGCCGCTGGTGCGCCATCGCCCTCATCTGGCGACTGACCTACGTGCGGGAAGATGACACGGCCAAATCGACGCCGTGGGCGGATAGTCTGAACGCCAAAGAGTGGCTACTCAGCGGCGCATTTGGGGCGCTCGCCGTCACGCCTTGGATCGTGGCACTCGCCCCGGACACGCAAGCAGCTTTTCTACGCGCGCTATGGCCGGCCGTCGCTCTGAGCGCCCTCACCACGGTACTCGCCGGGGTGTACTTCAAAGACCGGATCGGTGGCTACACAGGCGACTGTCTGGGCGCGGCTCAACAAAGCTCAGAGCTCGTTTTTCTCTTGGGGATGCTGGCCTGCAAATCATTCTAATTCGGCACCCGCGACCCAGCGGCGTCGAGGGGGTGTGCTACGGACACCACGAGGTGCGCGTGGCACCGCAGGATCTCGCCGACAGCGCGCAAATTCTGGTGCAGGAACTGGGCGCACCGACTTTAGCGCAGGCCGAAATCTATACCAGCCCGGCGTCGCGCTGCCACGAACTGGCGCGAATATTGGCGGCGCCCAAGCTCCCCCAGCCAAACGAAGATTTGCGCGAAATGTGCTTCGGGCGTTGGGAGGGTCTGCGCTGGGACGCCATCCCGCGCAGTGAAATCGATGACTGGGCGCGCGACCTGCGCGCCTATCGACCGGGCGAGGGGGAATCCGTCGACATGGTCACCACCCGGTGGCAACGCTGGCGAAATCAAGTCCTCGCCAACGGCCACGACACGACGATCGCCGTGACCCACGCCGGGCTAATTCGCGTGGCGTTAGGGGACCTCCAGCGGCCCGTGCCTTTTGGGTCAATACACCGGCTACACCTGGCCTAGGGGCTGAAGATGGCGGGCGGTCACGACCACTATCGGCCCCTCGCCACAGGACCGGTCAGATGGTTGGCGGAGAGACCTTTTTACGCCGCCAGTCCCAGCTAGCGGCCGCAAGGCCGCGCCAATAAATCCACACCCAAGGTTGGGCTTGCACGGCGCTTAAGGCGTGTTTGATGGCCGCGGCTGTCTCACCGAGGCCGCGATAATAGGTCGCACCAATATGGTGGCACTGCGCCCGGATGCGCTGAATGACGGCGCGATGTGCGGCGAACTCTGGTCGGTCTTTGACCCAGTCCAGAACCATCAGATAGGGTAATTCCTTAGGGCCTTTACCCAAGGCAATAATGCTGCCCGCACGCTGGCGGTAATAGGCCGTGATTTGGGGCATAAAAACAAAAGCACCCCGCTGCGCAAGGCGTAACCACAGCAGGGTGTCTTCTGAGGTTTTAACGGTGGGCTCAAAATTGCCAATGGCGGTCATGGCAGCCCGCCGCACCAGGGTTGCCGCAACCCACGCGAAGTGGAGTGAGGCAACCGTTTCGACGGGTTCCGTGAAGAGCA
>CAIPNE010000431.1 GCA_903866355.1 uncultured Gammaproteobacteria bacterium | reverse complement strand
TGCGCTGCAGCAGCGCCGATTTGATTTTTATTATCCTTTTATAACAAGGGATTAAAAATAATTAGCGCTGCTGCCAGTGGCTAGCCACGGTCGCCAGCCGGGGTCCCAAAAAATGTAAAGTTTTCTGACAACCCGGTTTTTTCACCCTCCAACCCCCCCAAAAACGCCCGTTGAACGACCGTTTTAGCGAGATGAGCGGTTTTTAGCGGCGGCCGGGTGGATGCCCACGCTAGTAGGCCGCGGCTTGCGCACCGGGGGTAAGAAACGGGGGTAAGAAACGGGGACACCCACCGGTCGAAGTCGAGTGAGGTCGCTGATAGTGCCGTGCCCCTACCCATGCTGCGAATCAGCCGCTCGATTTGTCCGCGCGTAAGCTGCGAAGGTGCGCATATCAAAGTCAACGTGGCGAGTGACAAGCGGGTTTTGGCGGTGCGCGATCACGGCCCGGGTATTCCTGCCGCTCACCTTCCGCCTGTCACCGCGCGCGTCGACCGGTTCTACCGCGTCGACCGCAGCTGCGGCACGGCCGGCAATGGCCGCGGGCTCTCTATCGTCACCGCGATCGCCAAGCTGCACGATGTACAGACTCGAACTGTCCGATGCCGCAGTCGGGGCTGCTCGCACGCCTGGTTTTGCTGCGGCGACAGGTGCCGATTTAACCTCGGGCAGGCGCCCTATCGGCCGCCGGCCCGGCACTTGCCGCTCAGCGCAGGCCCGCCAGGAACTCAATCAGCAGGCGATTGGTCTCGGCCGGTCTCTCCTGCTGGATCCAGTGCCCGCAGCCCGGCAACACGGTCTCGCCACGATAATCGTCGATGACTTCACTGGCGCGCGCCGTACACTCCGCGCCCCACCACGTCGCAACGTCGAACTCACCACCGATGAAATACGCCGGCACCGCCAGCTTGCTACCGGCGAAGGGCTCGAGCACGCGCTGGTCATCCGGCAAGTTGCGGTAATAGGACAGTGGGCCGTGCAGACCAGAGCGCTGGAATGAATCGATATAAACGGCGAGATCCGCTTCGCTCAACCACGGCACCGGCTGCGGAGGCAGGAAACGGTCACGCATACGGGTGCCGTGCGGGATACACACGGCGCTTTGTCGGATGAGCGTGACCGGATCAGCGGCATCGAGGGAAAACCCTGCGGCCGCCAGCCCTTCGCCCGATACGGAGTACATGATGCCCCTGATCCAGCCAGCCAGATCTTCTTCGACCTCATCCAGAATGGGCCCCAGCGTGCTCCAGTAGGTGTGATAAAAATCCTGCCCTGGGCCAGCGAGCTCGCGCTGATATGCCTCTACCGGTTTTTCGCCGAACGCATTGCCCGGAACACCGATAAGCCCTTTGCCCGCGAACGGCACACTCATGCCGACCACCCCGCGAAAGAGGTCGGGATGCATCCAGGCCGCGCTCCAGACCACCGGCGCGCCCCAGTCATGCCCGACCAGCACCGCGTTTGTTTCGCCGAGCGCGTGGACCACACCCACCAAGTCAGCGACCAGTCGATCGATGCGGTAGGCGTCGGGACGCCAGAATTTTGAAGACCGGCCATAACCACGCTGCTCGATGGCAACGGCGCGGTAACCGGCCGCGGCCAGCGCCGGCAATTGATGACGCCACGAATAGGCAAGCTCTGGAAAACCATGCACCAGCAGGACCATCGGTCCCTCACCTTGCTCGATGGCATAGATGCGCGTGCCATCAATATTAAGCAAATGCTCAGTGGACTTTGACAAGGCAATATCTCCTGTTGAAAGTTGCTCGGCCGGGTCACACCGACGGCCTGCTCGTTGCAGCCGAGGTTAGTACGACCTGCGGACGCAGGAAAGAAATTATTCCCAGCAACGGGGGCACCCACTTTTCGAAGCCGGGTGATGCCGCCAGGCTGACGGCAGATCTCTCTCTGACACAGGGACGCGCGGCTGGCCTGACACCCGGTGCGGTGTCGCTCACGCCCTGCGTACCAGACGCTCGATATTTCAGTGCACAAACGGGGACACCCACCGTTCGAACTCGGGCGATGCCCCTGAGAGTTGCCGTCGCCACCGGTCGCCGGGAACGTGCATCAAACCCGTCTGCCTTCCCGTGCTAGTTCAATTCCGAATCCGGGAATCGAACCCGCGTCCGCAGGGCGGTTCAGGCGGAGGGTTCGCCGTCCGCGTCATTTTCGGCGGCGAGGTCGGTGAGCCGCCGAATCGTCAGGGCGCAGCGTTGTTCAATCAAGGCATTGATTTGCTCAACCACGGCATTCCCGGCAAAGCTTTGTCCAGAGTTAGATTGGAGTTTGTGCGCAGTGGCTGGCAGTGACTTTGCCAATTCCAGAATGCGCCTTTTGGCCTGAGCCTTGCTAAGGCCTGTACCTTCGGCGAACTGCTCCCAGTGCCGTGCCTGGACTTCGCTGAACTTGTACTTGCTGCCGATTTTCATCGCCATCTTCGGCGTCAGCGTTGGATACACCGCCGTCGATAGCGTGTCGTAGAACGGTGCCAATAGGGGAGTTTTGCCAGAGTACAGCAGTGAGAAATTCTTGGCGTGCGCATCATGATTGCCAATCAGCGCATTGAAAATCACGTAGTCGAGCAGTCGCAGAACCTGCGGCGCACTGGGGCGCGTCGCACTGCGCACCAGAGCAAAGCACTGGACCAGATCCGGACCACCTTCATTTTGGTATTTGATTTCTGGCACCACGCCCAGCGCCTGGCAGAAATCCTCTTGATGAAGGCGTTGTCGGTGCCCGTGGGCATCGATCAGTCGGTCGTAGCGCTCAACCAGCAGGAACGAGCGATCCAACACGAGGTGAACTTTTGATTTCGCCGGCTTGAGTTCCATGGCATCAGCCAGTGCCATGCAAAATCCTTCGTTGATTACACTGTCTTTAACAGCGTGAATGGCGGGTTTCAAGATATGAGAGCTCGGCGTGCCATTGAGGGGCAGCCCTATGCGAGCACCATCAAATACCACCGGTAGTTTGTCCTGGGCTCCCGCCAAGGAAAGCCGCAAGCCGGCTTTGCCTGCCAGCATGGGGCGACGCGGCAATTCATCCAGAATGGCAACGACTTCCTCGTCGCTCAGCCATTGAACCTCGTTGTTGCGGGTTGGCACAGGCAAAGCCTGCCCTGGCGCAAGGAACGTCACGGCTCCGGCACATTCGCCGCCGATGTGGTCCAGTAGTGCAAAGTCGTTCTGGCTAGAAACCTGGAACTGCTGCGCAATCAGGCGACGCATCTGCCCCTCCGGCAGCAGACCCGCAAAGAAGGGACGCGTTTTGCGATCGTCGAACGGCGCTACTTGCAGGGGCAGCGAGGCGGACAAGGCAACGGCGTCTGGTTGCGACAGCCAACCGGGTGCATAGCAAAAGTTCAGGCGGTCATCGACCAGGGCCAACGTGCCGACACGGTCGGCGGAAAGCCAGACTTCCAGCTCATGCGCCATGGTCGCCACCCTCATGTTGATCATTGGCGGCAACAGATGGCAATCCGCTCAACTGGATCTCACCACCCAGGGCATCAATGACCCGCAGCACATTTTCCAGTCGCAAGGTGGGCTTGCCTGCTTCAAGCTCGACAATGAAGCGCACACCCACCCCTGCCGCCAGTGCCAACTGGGGCTGTGTCAGCCCGAGTTGCTTGCGAGCGGCACGCAGTGCGTCGCCGAGTTGTTGAGGTGAGCGAATGGATTTCATGGCTTGCTATATTTCCCGTTCGGGAAATTATTAGTCGCGGCCGAACTATGCGCAAGCTATATTTCCCGATCAGGAAAATTATGTGTGGTTAGGCCATAGATTAGCCACATATTTCCTGATCGGGAAAATAGTGATGTGTTTCGCTTCCAAATTGACATCCATTTACAGCCAATCTGGTGCGCCCAGAAGCCCGCATGATCGGGTGGATTCTTTGCCCGGACGTCGCCGGTTCCGGTTCACTCAGGAGGTGGGCCAGTGCTCTGGCTTTCACAAGTTCTGCAAGGATTTCCCATGCGACTTCGTCGAGATGAAGCCGTTGGAGCAGTAGTCTGGAGCGGGTCACATAGGGGGTCAGGTCCCCCATTTCCCATCTGGTAGGCCATCACGATGTATTCCCCCGCGCCAACCCCGCCACGACGCGGTTAACTCCTCGAGGAGGATCTGCCGAAGGCCAGTGCGATGGCGGTTTGTCTGTGGCCGCCTGGGTAGAGGCCATCGGCGATGTTTGGGTTGCGCAGCTTTTTGCTGGTGGTCTTCACCGCGAGCGATCCACATCCTCTTTGGTAATCGGCTCCCGCCCGTCGCCGCGCGCTGTTACGTGATACACGGCGCCAGCGTATTCAATGCGTAGGGGTCTGACCATCGTCGGGGCTTGAAATAATTAAGCGCAGAATGAAAACGGGAGACCTGACCCCGGCGTGCCACTGATCGCGGGCCGCCGGGCCAGTGGCGGATGACCGGATTCATCATGGGCGCTTCGTGAACGACAGCGTCACGTCGCCGACATGAAAACCGTACTTGCTCATCGCGGCGCGGTTGAGCATCACCCGATCATCCATCAGGTACATCCAGTCTTCCATTGTTACGTTGATGATCTTGCCGTCGACTGGCAACGCCAGCACGTATTTCCAGCGCAGCGCATTGCCGGAAACCACACCTTGGGCGACGCCGACCACATCCCCGGCGGTGCCGGTGTAGGTGCCGGGGCCGGTCTTGGTCAAGGTCCAGATGCGTTTCTCCTTGGTGCCGTCGGAGTAGGTGAAGCTTTCGTCGAGCGTGCCGACATCGCCTTTCCAGCTACCGACCATGACCACTGCAAAACGCTTGATGACTTCGCTGGACCTATCTTGGAACATGCCTTGCGCGTCCAGCGTGCCATTGAAATACTGCTGCAGGTCGAGCGTCGGTTGCTGGTCTGCGTAGCGCGATGGCTCGACGGTGCCGCAACCTGCGATCAGGCAAGCGCAGCACAGTGCGAGCAGGGGTTTGAACATTTTCATGAGATGCCTTTAAATTGTGAACGATCAAACAGTGCGCAATGGCGCGCGCCACAGTAGCGCCGCTGCCAGCAATTTGAGCAGGCACGGCACCACCGCATAGGCGATGGTCAGTGCCTGTCCGCCTGCTGCACTTTGCAGACCGGGTAGGTAACCCAGCCATTCCAGCAAAGGCAGCGAGACCCCTGCTGCCAACGCCAGATTCATCTTGGTGGCCCAGTTCCACGAACCGAAATAAACGCCTTCGCGCTTGCCGCTGTCGCCGGCCTGATGGATGACGGCTGCCAGCAAGGCGGGCGGCAAGACAAGGTCGGCGCCCAGCGTCAATCCGGACAACACGCAGATGACGCCAAATGCCGTGGCGTCGCCGGCACCGAGTCCGTAGGCCCAGATGAAACCGGCCACCGCCAGCAGCATCGACAGCAGCCAGGCGCGCGCTTCGCCGAGGCGTTTAGCCAGTGCCACCCAGAGCGGCATCGAGGCGGCGGCGGCAATGAAATACAGCACCAGAAATAGACCGGCCTGCTGGCCCAGCCGCAAGCGGTCGCTGGCGAAAAACAGAAATAGCGTGGCCGGGATCGCCGCTGCGATGCCATTGACGACAAACACCGTGAACAGCCAGCGAAACAACGTGCTGCGAAACGGCACCAGCAATTCCGACCAGCCGCCATGGCTGCGTAGCACACGCGTCGGCAGCGGCGCGGCGCGTGCCAGCAGCAGCGTTGATCCAGCCAGCACGATGAGGAAGGTGATGGTGAGCCACCACGCAGGCCCCAGCGCCGGCAAGGCAGCGGCAATGATCACACCGATCAACCCGCAGCCTTCGCGTGTGGCAGTCAGGCGCGCGCGTTCGGTCGGTGCTTGCGTCAGCGCCGCGCCCCAGCTTTGGTGACTGATCGTGGCCAGACTGAACCCCACGTAGACCACCAGTAGCGCAACGATGAACCACGCTAGCGGAAAGTCCGCCGCCGCAGTGGGCGGATGAAACAGCGCAACGAATCCCGCCGCCAGCAAGGGCAATGACAGCAAGACGAAGCGCCGGTAGCTATCGGCGCGACGGGCGCCATCGATCCACAAGCCCAGCACCGGATCGAGGAAGGCATCGAACAAGCGCGCCAGCAACAGCGCGGTACCGATCAGTGTCAGCGACAGGCTGAAGCGTTCGGCATACAACTGCGGCACATACACATAGACCGGCAAGGCGACCATCGCCAGTGGCATGCCAAACAAGCCGTAGGCGAACAGGCTGGCGCGGTCCAGCCGTGCCATTAGCGTGGTGTCGCGTTCATTAACAAGGCTTTCCGCAACGAGTCGGCGCTGGTTTTTGGATCCAGCCAGATCGCGAAGAAAGCGCGGGCAAAGGCCGGATCGGCGATCTCGCCTAGCAGTTTGCCATCGAGGTAAAAGCGTGCGCCACGGTCCGGCAGGAAGACGCCAGCGATGCGGGTACCCTCGTTGACGTGCGGGAATAGTGCTGTCATGCGGGCCAGCCAGTCGGCTTGTTGGGCAGGCGTGCCGATGTCGAGCTTGCGGATTTCATCCGCGCTGGACTCGGCGATTTTTTTGCCATTGAGCGCGCGGGAATAGGTTAGTTCCAGCGCCAGCGGCGCATCCGCTGCAGTGCCATTGGCACCGACCCACAACTGTGCCTGGTAGATCGACAGGCCCAACCAGCGGAAAGTGCCTTGTCCGGACAGCCGAGCTGCAGGGACGTCGGCCGCAATATAGGCTGGTGCCGACCAGGCCGGAAGTGCCATCGCAAGGCTTAGCAACAGTCCGGAAAAGAGGCTTTCTAACCGGCGCGTGGTCATGGCTTTTCGAGTGTGAACGGCGCGACGTCGATGCTGCCGGCGCGAAATCCTGCTGCGCAATACGCGAGGTAAAACGCCCAGGTGCGCAAGAAACGATCAGCGAAACCTTGTGCCCGTCCTTTCGGCAATGGTTCCTTGAAGGCGCGGCGCCACGCGTCGAGCGTACCGGCGTAATCCCGGCCTAATTTGAATTGATTGATCACGCGTAGTCCGTACTGTTCGGCGTATTGCTTGAAGATTTTCGGCGACGGCAGCCTGCCGCCCGGGAAGCTGTATTGCTGGATGAAGTCGGTACCCTTGCGGTCGCGCTCGCACAGCGCGTCGTCGATGACGATAGTCTGGATACCAGCACGGCCGCCCGATTTCAGATTCCACGCAATGCATTCAAAGTAGCTTGGCCAGTCGCTCTCGCCGACGGCTTCGAACATTTTCAAGCGAGACGATGCCATTGAACTGAACGCTGGTGGCGGATTCGGATCGGAACTATAACCGCCCTTTTTTACGGCTGTCGAGGGCCGCCGGGGATAGGTTCGAGCGCCGTCGGGAGGAATGAGCGCGCCGTTTTATTGGACTAGGGCGCTGGCCCCTCGCGCAGAAACTTTCCTGCGGTGAAATATCGAGCGTCTGGTCCGCCGGGCGTGAACGACACCGAACCGGGTGTCAGGCCAGCCTCGCGTCCCTGCGTCAGAGAGAGCTGCCGTCAGCCTGGTTGCGTTAGCCCCGGCAGTTTTTGTTGCGGCGGTGCACGGGCGAAGGGTCTGGACACGGGCGTCGCAGCCTCGGCCTGCGCGAGATGATCGAGGATGGTCTTGATCACCAATGGATCTTCGATGCATCACGTGCTGTGCAGGGATGCACGAATGCCGCGCGCGCAGGATGCGCCGGAGCGACCACCATGCTCGCCTCCCAGGATCCTCGCGAGGGGGTTGCCGTTACGGGGACGCGGCTGGCGCCCGTTGACGGCGCACGCCATATCCCATTGACCCTGCGCCGCGCGTCACGAGAGTCACACTCCCTGCTGCGCAGCCCACGCTGCACGCACATCGTCCATGGTCAACGTCGCCTGCACGTTCGCAGCGTCGTCCATAATCTCGAGTACGTTGCGCGCCCCGTCGCAGCGCATGCTGTAGAACACCACCGCGCCGTCGGGACCGCCGCCCTCGCTATGCGTGTCATCCGTGCGACCGCGGTAATAGCGCCCCGCAGGGCGCACCTCGCGGATGCGCCCGTCGGGCTCGTACATCCGCAGTTCGCCCTGAATGATCAGCATATTGGTCTGCGCCAAGTGATTGTGCATGGTGACGGTCTTGTTCGGCGCGAAGCGCACGATGAGATCGACCACCTGGCGCGCTTCGTCGATATCGCACAAAGTGAGTTCGAGGTTCTCGATGCCGGCGAAGGGCTGCCATTTGATTTCGTGGTCGTAGAGATCACAGCCGGGTTGCGTGGTCTTGGGTTTGGCGCTCATGGTCATAAGATCTCCGTGGCTGGTTTCTTGGTATTGAGCCGCGATCGCGCAGCCGCTCGGAGCCGTAGAAACGGGGACACCCACCGTTCGAACTCGGGCGATGCCCCCTGAGAGTTTCCTTCGCCAGCCAATGCCGGGAATCAGCCGCTCGATCCGTCCGCACGTAAGTTTCGGTTTTAAATGGCGGAAAGTTTTCGTGCTCGCGGACTTCGGCCTTTTGCTGGGTGCCGGCCCGGAGAGCTCGAAAGCGGGCCTGGCACTGGGCGGATGCCCCATCGGCGAAGTCCGCAACCTTCTGCAGGAACCCGTGATAAGCCGCGGGAACCTCCGCATTCAGGCAATAAAAAACCCCAACGGAGACCCGTTGGGGTTTTGAATTGGTGGTGGAGCACGGAACCGAACCCGCGTCCGCTTTCAGAAACAGATAGTAACAGGTGGGTCTTGAGAGCACGGATTCGACGATTTGGCCGAGTCTGTTCACAGCAACGATATATCTTTGATCAGACGAGACCGGCGAGCCTGTCTTTTGACCTGATCATCAGAGTCGTCTGCCCACGCGTGAGACGAACTACCCCAAGACCAGTCTGTGCCAGTAATGCCCACCAAGCGAACCTCTCCTGCCATGCCGGAAATTGTTCGGTCAAACGACTTCCCGCCAGCACTGAAGGCGATTCGATGGCTGCCAGCCTTTACCCGTAGGCGGATCATTGAGTTCGGAACAGTTTCCATCGCAGTCCCGCCATTGACCGAAATATCCAGCGGATGGTGTCCATCACCCCAATAGCGAACTACGTATACCGTAAGTGCCTCCGGGTTAGAGGGGAACTGCTTTGCTTCCTCATCCCTCTTAAGACTGGGCGCATTCTCTTTGGTGCAGTAGGCATTTCTGCCACGGTCCGTGTGGCAATAGGGCTTTTCGGCAAGTTGATCTACTGGGGTAGCACAACCCGCCAAGATAAATATGCTTGTTGATATCGCGAGACCTTTGAGGGGCAACATTCTCATAGCCAATCCTTCCAAAAAAGTGACGAAAAAATGGGAAAGCTGAGGCGTTTGCCCCAGCTTTCACTCACTTCAAAAGAAAACGTGCAGTCGCTGTCTTGCCGGCGGCATTCACCTGGGCGACGATCTTCGTGCCTGCTGTGACTTTGAAACTGCCCTTGGCTTCAAGCTTATCCCCCGATGGTTTCAACTCGACCTCTTGCTTGTCGGTACCGGCGAGCAAGGTAATCTTGGCCGTCGCCTTGCTGACGTCGACTGGTTTTCCGTGATCGCGCACGTACAACTGAAGTACATCGGGTTTGGCCACCAATTCGTAGTCCACATCCTTGATCTCGGTGACCAAGCCCCCGTGCAAGGGCTTGTCTTCATGGCCATGGTCGTGCTTGTCGGCAGCGAACACTGCACCCGACAACATCAGAGTCAAAGCAAGGGCAGTAGAGATTAGTTTCATACAATTTCCTTTCAAAGTACGGGTTAAAAACTCAATGCTTGGGTGGCAGGGATCACGTTTGGTGCAAGGTGGTCGCATCTTGCGGATGCACCGGCTCAGCAGTGACATCCTCTTCTTGCTCGTCTGGTCGATGGGCCAGACGATAAAGAATGGGGAGTACGAGTAGCGTCAGTAGTGTGGAAGACAAGATGCCGCCGATCACCACAGTGGCCAAGGGCCGCTGAACTTCTGCGCCGGTTCCAGTGGCAATCGCCATCGGGATGAAACCCAAAGACGCCACCAGGGCCGTCATCAGCACGGGACGCAAACGGGTCAACGCGCCGTCCCGAATGGCCGCGTCCAGAGGCATTCCCTCCTCTCGCAGGGTGCGGATGTAGGAAATCATCACAAGGCCATTGAGTACGGCGACGCCTGAGAGCGCGATGAAGCCCACTGCCGCCGAGATCGACATGGGGATGTCGCGCAGCCACAGCGCCAGGATTCCACCCGTCAACGCGAACGGAATGCCGGTAAAAACCAGCAAACCATCCTTGGCGTTGCCGAACATCGCAAAGAGCAAGACGAACACCAGGAGCAGAGAGACTGGAACAACGATCTGCAGGCGTTGTGTTGCCGACTGCAGGTTCTCAAAAGTTCCGCCCCAACTCGTCCAATACCCAGGAGGGATCTTGACCTGTGCCAGAGCTGCTTCTGCATCCGCGACAAACGAGCCCACGTCTCGGCCACGGACGTTGGCACTCACCACAATGCGACGTTTGCCGTTTTCCCGGCTGACCTGATTCGGGCCGGGTGCCAACTCGAAGCTTGCCACTTCGGCCAGTTGAATGAAGTGGGTTTGGCCTTCAGCACCGCCCGTACCCGTTGCGCGCGGCAAAGGAATCGGCAAGCGCTTCATGCCTTCCAAGTCGTTGCGCAGGGATTCTGGCAACCGAACCAGGATGTCGAATCGACGGTCGCCTTCAAACAGCGTCCCAGCCTCACGCCCTCCGATGGCCGTAGCCACGGTGTCTTGGATGTCGCCCACGTTCAGGCCATAGCGGGCGGCCTTCTGACGATCAATGTTCACTGTCAGCATCGGCAGTCCAGTGGTCTGCTCCACCTTGACCTCGGACGCACCCTGGATCTTCTGCAGCATTGACGATACTTCTTCAGCCGTCTTATTCAAGACGACCATGTCGTCGCCGAATATCTTCACCGCAACGTCACTGCGCACGCCTGAGATGAGTTCGTTGAACCGCAATTGAATCGGTTGAGAGAACTCGTAGTTGCTGCCCGGAATCTTGCCAACGACTTCCTGCACCGCTGCGAGCAACTCGTCACGTGACTTGCGTGGCTCAGGCCACTGCGACTGCGGCTTGAGCATGATGTATCCGTCGGAGATGTTCGGCGGCATTGGGTCAGAGGCGATCTCGGCCGTTCCCGTTCGCGCAAAAATGCGTTCGATCTCAGGGAACTTGGCTTTGAGCGTCGCCTCCAGCTGCTGCTGCATGGCCACCGACTGCGTCAGGCTGGTGCCCGGGATTCGCAAGGCCTGTACGGCGAAGTCCCCTTCATTCAAGTTGGGGACAAACTCACTGCCCATGCGGGTCGCGATCAAGCCGCACAGCACCACCGCCACGGCGACCACGGCCAAGACAACAGCCTTAGCAGCCATAACCCGATCCAGCAGGGGAGCGTACCAGCGTTTGGCTTGCATCATCAGCCAGTTTTCCTTCTCGCTGACGCGGTTGCCGATGAACAGTGCGACTGCAGCCGGGATGAAAGTCACTGACAAAATCATCGCCCCAACCAGCGCAGCAACCACTGTGAACGCCATGGGATGGAACATCTTTCCTTCAACGCCGGTCAGGGCGAAGATGGGCAGGTACACCACCATGATGATGAGCTGACCAAACAAGAGCGGGCGGCGCGATTCCTTGGAGGCAAGAAATACCTCGTGAAAACGCTCCGAGCGCGTCAAAGGCCTGCCGTACTGAGCTTGTGCATGGGCGAGACGTCGCACACAGTTCTCGACGATCACAACCGCCCCGTCGATGATGATGCCGAAGTCCAGTGCCCCCAGACTCATCAAATTGGCGCTTACCTTGTAGGTCACCATCCCCGTAAAGGTGAACAGCATCGACAAGGGGATCACGGTCGCCGTAATGATGGCCGCGCGAATGTTGCCCAGGAACAGGAATAGGATCACGATCACCAGGATCGCGCCTTCCAACAAGTTCTTCTTCACCGTGCTGATGGCTTTGTCCACCAAGACAGTACGGTCGTAAACGGTCACCGCATGAACGCCTTCAGGCAGGCTGCGGTTGATTTCAACCATTTTTTTGTCGACTGCTTGAGAGACGGTTCG